>CAYJJY010000009.1:0-4681 GCA_964370615.1 uncultured Muribaculaceae bacterium | reverse complement strand
AATTTTATACATAATTTATTCCCCAATCTTAAATAATCCATAATAATCCATACCAGAATCATCAACTTGGGTATCACTAATTTCTTTAACAATTCGGTACTCTCCTGCTTCAAGTAATCCATAATAATTTTCCCAATTAATAGAAATTTCAAATTCTGATTCATTAATAAAAGTAATGTCAGTAGTAAAAGTAATTTCACTTATCGGCATTAAATTAACAAAAGAGTTATTCTCGTTTTTTTGAATATAGTAAGAACCACCATAACCTAATAAACCAATATTTTCACCATCACCTTTATTAAAGATGAGTGTTATACCACTATTAGTTATATCAGTAACAGTTAAACTTAACCCCCAAACATCACCTTCAGTAGTAGTTGTATAAGATTCATGCACCTCATCACTACAACCACCCATTAACATTAAAACAATCATAAACATCACAATTTTTTTCATTGTTACCTCCTAATTTTAAATCTATTATCATTATAGCAAAAATTAACTAACTAAACAATTGGTAGTACAAATAATCTATTTAAAATTGTTCATTATAATATAAAGTAAACAGAGGCGATGAGAGATGAATAAATATTTAATTTCCATAATTATAATTAACTGCATTATTTTAATGAGTATTGGATATTCAGCTTTAAATACCAACCTAACTATAAGTGGCGAGGTATCTTACACCTTTGAAGACAACATAAAAATAACAAATATTGAAGTCTCAACACAAGAAAACGAAGCATATCCAACTTATAACCCTACTTTTACCGATACACAGACAACTCTATTCGTTACAATGCCAAAAGCAAATTCAAAAATAACTTTTAATATAGAAATAACAAACCCAACCTCATCTCATTATCACATATCAGAAATAAATGAATTATCAAACTCGAATCAATGGTCTAATATCACTTATTTTTTCGAAAACGAAGAAATATTATTTTTAAAACCAAACTCAGTTAATAATATTACAGTAACATTTTACTACGATGGAATATTAGGTACTAGTCATAATCTAAGCGTTAATTTAGAATATAACTTCACAAAAGTATCTTATGAAAAATTAGATTACATAAATAGTACTGGAACTCAATATATAGATAGTGGCATCTCAAATACTGGTGATTATATACTAGAAAGTGAATTTTATCCAGCCATCAGTGCTGAAGGCGAAGGTTTTTGGTTATTTAGTGGTCGTAAAATAACTGAATATACCCTAGGTTTGTATTTTTATATTGGTACAACCTATAACTACACAATTAATTCATACGGTGGAAATACCGCACCATATACCGCCATAACATTTCCAAAAGATATATGGTATAGTATGTACTTTTCTAGAAATATCTTCACAATAAATTCCATAGAAATTCCAGTAACCACAAAACAATTAATTCCTGAATCAGCTGAAAGTTCAATTTTAATTGGTGGCAACATCGTTAATTGGGACGGAACAGTTGATACCAGAAATTTTGAAGGTAAAATAAAATACTTTAAAATAACAGATTTAAAAACAAATTCCCTAATCAGATATTTTATTCCAGTAAAATTATTAACAAATGAAATTGGTTTTCTAGATTTAGTTGAAAATAAATTTTATAAAAACATCGGCACAGGAAACTTTTTAGAACCATAAGTTTTTTTATAAAAAATTTGTATTTAAAATTTAATTATTTTCTTAATTTAACATTCTTGTAAGCAAACGAAATAAGTAGAATAATTAAAAATTGAATTCCTATTAAAAAAACTGGATGAATCAAAACAACAGAAGCAAGTAATGAAGACAAAATCACACTACCTATACTTATAATTTTAGAAAACGCTGCAATAGTCATAAAAATTCTGAATTTAATACCAACAATAGCAGCTCCAATACATATAACCTCATCTGGTAATACAGGTAAAATAAATAACAACCCTATTGTAATAATTTCATTATTTAATAAGTATTTTTGAAAATTTTTAAAACTTTTTTTATTTTTAAATTTATCTAAATATTTTTCACTCAAAAAAAAGGTTATTTTATACATAAATAATATTCCTAGTAAAATAAACATATAACCCAAAACAAAAGTTGCCATAGGACCTACTGTTAAAATACCATATAATATTGTACTCATTTCAGGTAAAGGCCAACATATTGGTTGTAAAAAAGATATTATCATAAAAATTATATAGTTCACACTTAACCACCTAACAAATAGTATGTAATTTAAATTACACATACTATATACTATCTAAGTATAACACGAAAAATAAAAAAACAATCTATTTAATTGCTTCTTCATTAAAATAAGTAATAGCCCCTACTGGACACTTCCTTCCACATCCCTGACAATTTAAAATACAATTCTCAGGATTTAAGACAATTGGTTTGTCTTTATTTTCTTTAAAGTAAACACCATTTTTACAAAAATTTACACAATTACCACATAAAATACATTTATCTTCATCAATAATTGGATACCAATTTAAAGCCATAAAACTTACCTCCTATTATGATTTTAACACAAATAATAAAGGTTTCAAAATCATCAAATCCTGAAACCTTAAGACAACCACATATTAGTAATAAAATAATAAATCACCTTAGAAAAATACTCGTTTTTTTCTATCATCATTCATAATTTTACTCCTAAATATCCTCGAATAAATATTAGCTTAAAAACTAATATTTATTCAACAATAAACTTATTTATCAATTTAGCATGAATAACCAAACGATAAAAAGTAGTTGTAGTACAAGTTGATAATGTTAATATCTGATCATCACCATCAACACCAACACCAAAATTATACATACTTCTATTTAAGATAGTATCTAAAAAAACACCATAACTAGCATCAGTAAAATCAGTTGTTATATAATAATCTTCTTTTTCAATATTATACATCGAAAAAATCTCATACTCATAATAACCATTTTCTGTAACAAACGTTATAATCATATTATCCTCATTAGTATACCACTCTTCTGTAAAAGCAATATCTATATCTCCAAACATACTAGAATCGCGTCTATTATGACCATATAAAATAATATTTTTATCACTCTCATCTATTTTGTTACGATAATCAGCAAATATCCAACCAGCTTCATTATAACTTTTATCAAAAGATCTATATAAGTAATAATCATTATTAATAGATTGAACTACCGGATATTCAATATTTAAGTTATTAACCTTAACATAACCAACCGTATCAGAATTTAATTCTTTGATAGCATTAAAATCAACACTTATAAATTCCTTTTTAAATGTCTCACCATTCTCATTAACCCTATCAACAACACTCTCAGTCACATGCTTATTAACATTATCTAAATTTTGTTGTGTCACTAAATTTTGAAAATGCCACGATAAAATCTTATATAAAGAATATATAAAAATTAAAACAAAAATAATTTGAAAAATTTTTAAACAAATTGAAATTATTTTATTTTTTTTCACCCAAATCAACTCACTTATTTCTTAACTTCATTATACCTTATTTAAAAATTTTTTTCTACAAAATAAATTTATTTTTCATCACACACATTACATTTTTCAAAAGTTGCTAGTTTCAAACTTAAAATTACTTCCAATTTATTAATAGCTTGAACAATATCTGTTATTGAATCATTAACTTTTAAAATATAGTCAACATCTTCTTTTTCAATAAATTCAAGTACTTCTGCTCCAGCATTTAATATGTGAGCTAAAGCTGTTTGCTGTAGTGCTACTGATTCTATAATATCACTTATAGCTTGATTTCGGTAACAAATAGTTTCTTCTGATTCATCTTGACAAACAATAGGTAACTCACCCTCAAATAAATAATTATGAGCTTCGATATTGCCATATAAATTAAAGACTATTAAATTACCTTCTAGATTAGTATATCCTGAATTATATGTTGCAAGAGGCGCCAATAAAACTCCTTTTACTGAAGTAGTTCCAGGATTTATTATATTTGCCTCAAACAAATTCCACAACATCAATTTACCATCATCACCTGTAGCAGTTACACCATTTCTAAATATACCATAACTTCCAAAACCTAATTCCTCACCACTAATATTTATTAAAATAGTTGAAGATTTAGGAGCAATTACATCAATTTTATTTAAATCACTAAGTGTATATCCAGAATTTTCAATATTAGTTCCATCAAGAAAAAACACATTTAAATTTTCATCTTCCCCAGTTAAGGTTAAACCACCATATTCCACCTTAGCAGTACCAGTTGGAACTACTAAAGACCAATTAACAGAAGCACATGAAAGATATTTATTTATTACTACAAAATCCAAAGGATCACCTTCAATAGGTTGTGGTATAACACCATTATTATTTGTCATAGTATATTTAATAACATTCCCACTATCTTGTATAATAGTATTTCCATTAAAATTAGTACCATTTGTTATATCCATAGTACCGCCTACAATTAAATCATTTCTAGTAGTTGAAAATTCCGTTTTATTACCTATTCCATAATTAGAATATTGAGCATCATTAGTAACAACTACTCTACCCTCACAATCAACATTTGATTGCTTGTGATCATTTAAAACATAGATATTAAAATCCTGTGCCTCACCTAAATTTTTCATAAATCACCTCCACTATAAGATATGTATAACAATAATTATCAAATAATTTTTTAACCTAAAATCAATATTATTTAA
>CAYJJY010000008.1:0-27561 GCA_964370615.1 uncultured Muribaculaceae bacterium | reverse complement strand
CAAAAGGTGGTCGTCGCTTCCGTTTTTCTGCTACAGTAGCTGTTGGTGATCGTAAGGGTCGCGTAGGTATTGGAACTGGTAAAGCAAATGAAGTACCAGATGCAATCAAAAAAGCTGTTGCTGCAGCAACTAAAAATGTTGTTACTGTTAGTGTAGTAAATGGAACTATTCCTCACGAAGCTATCGGTGTACGAGGAGCTAGTAAAATTTTACTTAAACCTGCTTGTGAAGGTACTGGAGTTAAAGCTGGTGGTGCTGTTAGAAGTATCGTAGAATTAGCTGGTATCAAAAATATTTTATCTAAATCCCTAGGATCAAACACTAAAGTTAACATGGCATATGCTACTTTAGAAAACTTAAAATCACAAAGAACTGCTGAACATATCGCTGCTTTAAGAGGTAAGAAAGTTGAGGAGATTATCTAATGAAATTACATACAATGAGACCTAACGAAGGTGCAACTAAAAGTCGTAAAAGACTTGGTAGAGGTACTGGTTCAGGATTAGGTAAAACAAGTGGTAAAGGTCATAAAGGTCAAAATGCTCGTTCAGGTGGAGGAGTAAGACCAGGATTTGAAGGTGGACAATTACCTTTATTCCGTAGATTACCAAAAAGAGGATTCTCTAATGCAAGATTTAAAGTTGAATATGCAGTAATCAACTTAAGTGATTTAAATAGATTCGAAGATGGAGCAGTTGTTACTCCTGAATTATTAAAAGAGATGGGACTTGTTAAAAAACAATTAGATGGAATAAAAGTATTAGGTTTTGGTACTTTAGAGAAAAAATTAACAGTTAAAGCACACAAATTTTCAAGTGTTGCTAAGGAACAAATAGAAAAATTAGGTGGGAAAACTGAGGTGATGTAATATGTTTGGAACTATCAAGCAATTGTTCAATAGTAAGAACAAAGATATTCAAAAACGTATTTTATTCACACTTATGTGTTTATTCATTTATGTTATTGGTAAAGCAATTGTTGTACCAGGTATAAATGAAGCCTCGCTAGGGACTAATACTTTAGGATTTCTAGAATTAATTAATGTTTTAGGTGGAGGAGCTTTAAGTCAATTTTCAATATTTGCACTTGGGGTTATGCCTTACATTACTGCTTCAATTGTTATTCAGATTTTAGCTATGGATTTAATTCCATACTTATCTGAGCTTAAAAAACAAGGTGGAACAGGAAGAAATAAACTTAATAAAATTACTAGAATTACTGGTATTGCTTTAGCATTTATCCAAGGTTATGTATATTCATTTGCTTTTTTAGGAGATGGTTCTACTAATCTTGATTATGTACAATATGCAATTGTATTAACGGCTGGTACGAGTTTACTTTTATGGATTGGTGATCAAATCACTGCTAAGGGTATTGGAAATGGGATGTCATTAATTATTATGGCTGGTATTATTTCTACTTTACCAACAATGTTTGCAACAGCATATAGTGAGTTATTATTAAATGGAACATTAGGAATATTCTTATTTATCGCTTTTGTACTTGTATATATTTCTATTATTTTAGGAGTTATATTTGTCGAAAGTGCTGAAAGAAGAATTAATGTTCAATATGCTAATAAATCAAATAGTAGTTTTGGTGGTAAACAAAATTATTTACCATTTAAACTAAATTCATCTGGTGTTATGCCAGTAATATTAGCCTCAGCTGTAATTTCTATTCCTTCGTTTTTAACAGGAGTTATTACAAATGAAGCGTATTTAAGTTTTGTTACAAATTATTTATCGCTTACTAGTACAGTAGGGTTTGTTATATACATTTTATTAATATTTGTATTTGCTTATTTTTATACATTTATGCAATTCAAACCAACTGAGATGAGTGATAATTTGAACAAAAATAATGGATTTATTCCAGGTATTAAACCAGGTAAATCTACATCAGATTATATCAGTTATGTCTTAAGTAGAGTAACTGTTGTTGGTGCTTTATTCTTGTGCGTTTTAGCTGGAATTCCAGTTATATTCGGTGCGGTTTCAGGTTTATCAACTACTGTTACAATTGGTGGTACAGGTCTTTTAATTGTTGTGGGTGTCGCTTTAGAAACTTATAAACAATTAGATAGTCAATTACAAAGTAGAAGTTACTTAAAAAGATAATATGTTAAATATTGTTTTAATTGCTCCCCCTGCTTCTGGTAAGGGGACTCAAGGTGAGTTGATTTCTAAAAAGTATAAGTTACCACATATATCTACTGGAAATTTAATTAGAGAAATTAATGATGAAAAAATAAATGAAATAATAAAAACTGGTCAACTTTTGTCTGATGATATGGTTTTATCCTTATTAGAAAAGAGAATAGTTTTACCTGATTGTGAGAATGGTTTTATATTAGATGGGTTTCCAAGAAATATGAAACAATTAGAAATGTATCTTTCTTTGTTAAATAAATTAAAGATTCCATATGGAAAATTTATAAGTCTTAATATTGAAAAAGAAGTTGCTATAAAAAGAGTAATGGGAAGAAAAGTTTGTCCTCAGTGTAATGCTGTTTATAATGATGAATTTTATAAAAATAATATTTGTGAAAATTGTCAAAGTGAATTGTTGCACAGAGAAGATGATTCTTTTAAAACGATTTTGAGTAGATTTGAAATTTATGAAAATGAGACTGTTCCTGTTATTAAGTTTTTACAAGAAAAGAATTTATTATTTACCGTAAGTAGTCACAAAGATAAAGAAGTGGTTTTTGAAAGTATTTCAAAAATTATTGAAGAGGTTTAAATGACTAAATATGACAAATTAAGAATGGCCGGAAAGATTGTTGGCGATACTCACAACTATTTAAAAGATTTTTTAAAGGTTGGTATTACAACAAAAGAGTTAGATAAACTTGCTTATGATTTCATCTTAAGTAAAGGTGCTACTCCTTCTTTTCTTGGTTATCACGGTTATCCTGCTTCTATTTGTATTTCTATAAATGAAGAAGTGGTTCATGGAATTCCTGGTAATCGTAAATTAAAAAATGGTGATGTTGTTTCAATTGACATTGGTGCTTATTATCAAGGTTATCATGGTGATTCAGCTTGGACATATGGTATTGGTATTGTTTCATCGGATAGTAATTATTTGATTAAGCATACTGAAATAGCTTTGTTTGAAGGATTGAATCAAGTTAAACCGGGTAATCGAATTGGTGATATTAGTTATGCTATTGAACAATATGCTATTAAGCATAAGTTAGGTGTAGTTAAGGAACTAGTTGGGCATGGTGTAGGTGAAAATTTACATGAACCACCAGATATTCCTAATTATGGAAAATTAAACACTGGACCAATTATAAAAGAGGGTATGGTATTTGCGGTTGAACCAATGTTAAATTTGGGAACTGCTAATATATATATGCTTGATGATGATTGGACTATTGTTACAGCCGATAATAAAAATTCTGCTCACTTTGAACATACTGTTTTAGTGACTGAAGATGGCTATGAAATTTTAACGAAGAGGTGATTTGAATGGCTAAAGATGATGTAATTGAAGTGAATGGTAAAGTTATTGAAGTTTTACCAGGTAATGAGTACAAAGTTGAGTTAGAAAATAAACATACTGTTATTGCTCGCGTTTCTGGCAAAATCCGAATGAATAAGATTCGCATTTTATCAGGTGATACAGTTGTGTTAGAACTTTCACCATATGATTTAACACGCGGGCGTATTACTTACCGAAAATAGTAGGAGGAATATTATGAAAATTAGAGCATCAGTAAAACCAATATGTGAAAAATGTAAAGTAATTAAAAGAAAAGGAAAAGTACGTGTTATTTGTACTAATCCAAAACATAAACAAAGACAAGGTTAATAGGAGGTGTTTTTATGGCACGTATTAAAGGTGTAGATATACCAGATAAAAAAAGAATCGAAATAGCTCTTACTTATATTTATGGAATTGGTAGATCATTATCAAAACAAATCTTAAGCGAAGCTAAAGTTGATGTTAATAAACACGCTAAAGATTTAACTCAAGACGAATTAACTGCTATCCGTGATGAAGTTAACAAACACATCACTGAAGGTGATTTACGTCGTGAAGTAAACATGAATATTAAAACTAAAATGGAAATTAATAGTTATGAAGGTAGCCGTCATAGAAAAGGTTTACCAGTAAGAGGACAAAGAACAAGCAGAAACGCTAGAACTCGTAAGGGTAAAGGTAAAACTGTAGCAAATAAGAAAAAATAACTTTCAAAGGAGGTTAAACTATGGCTTATAAAGCAAGAAAGAGAAAAGTTAAAAAGAATATACCTGAAGGTAAAGCATTCATTCATTCAACTTTCAATAATACTATAGTAACTATTACTGATACAAATGGAAATGCAATAAGCTGGGCTTCAGCTGGAACTTTAGGTTTTAAAGGAAGTAAAAAATCAACTCCATTCGCTGCCGGTATGAGTGCAGAAGCTGCTGGTAAAGCTGCTATTGAAATGGGACTTAAAAGTGTGGAAGTTTTTGTTAAAGGATTAGGATCTGGTAGAGAAACTGCTATCCGTTCTTTACAAACTGCTGGTTTAGAAATTAAATCAATCACAGATGTAACGCCAATTCCACATAATGGATGTCGTCCACCAAAAAAACCAAGAGGTTAAGATAGGAGGAATTAAATGCTAAATTTTGTAAAACCAGCATATAAAATTACTGAATATGTTGAAAATAACAATTTTGGAAAATTTGAATTAGAACCTTTAGAAGAGGGATTTGGTATCACTTTAGGTAATGCTTTGAGAAGAGTTTTATTATCTAGTATGCCAGGTAGTGCTATCGTTGCTTTAAGAATTGACGGAGTAGCACAAGAATTTCAAACTATCGAAGGTGTAGTTGAAGATGTAATAACTATTATTATGAACTTAAAAAATATGGTTATTAAAAAGCATTCTGAGGAAGAAATAACTTTAAAATTATTTGTTTCTGAAGAAGGTGTTGTTAAAGCTTCAAATTTTGAATCTCATCCTGATATTGAAATTTTAAATCCTGATTTAGAAATAGCTACTATTTCTAAAGGGGGAAAACTTGATATGGAAGTTATTATTGCTAACGGACGTGGATATGTTTTAAGTAATGATAATAAAAAATATATTGAAGGTAAAAAAATTGGATATATCGCAATTGATTCATCTTTTTCACCTGTTGAAAAAGTGTATTATGAAGTTGAAACTGCTCGTGTTGGGCAAGATGCTAATTTTGATAAGCTAGTATTATTTGTTAATACTAATGGTTCATTAAGACCAGAAGAAGCTTTAGCTTTAGGGTCTCGTATCTTAATTGAACACTTTAACATTTTAGTTAATTTAAGTGAAATTTCTGATATGACAGGTATCTTAACTGCAAAACAAGAGGATAGTAAACTTAAAAAATTGGAAGCACCAATTGAAGATTTAGATTTCTCTGTTAGAGCATTTAATTGCTTAAAAAGAGCTAATGTTAATACTTTAGGTGATTTAGTTGAAAAATCTGAATTAGAAATGATGAAAATCCGTAATTTAGGTAAAAAATCATTAAAAGAAGTAATTGACAAAGTTAAAGACATGGGACTTAGATTCCGTGACGAAGATTAGGAGGTAGTTTATGTATAGAAAATTAGGACGTACTAATAAACACAGAAGAAGTATGCTTGCTAATTTAACTAAAGACCTTATCATGAATGAAAAAATCCAAACAACAGAAACTAGAGCTAAAGAAGTTCGTAAATTTGTTGATAAAATGATTACTTATGGTAAAAATGGTAGTTTAGTTTCTAGAAGAAAAGCATTAGCATTCTTACAAAACGATAATGCTCCAGTTAAAAAAGTATTTGATGACTTAGCTAAACGTTTCGAAAATCGTAACGGTGGTTATACTAGAATATTAAAATTAACTGAGCGTCGTGGTGATGATGCGTTAATTGTTATTTTAGAATTAGTTGAAGGAGATGCAAAATAATTGCATCTTTTTTTTTTATTTAATTGTGTTATAATTTACTTGTATGATAGGAGTATATATATGAGAAAAAATGGATTTACTTTAATTGAGTTGCTAGCGGTTATTATTATTTTAGCTATAGTAGCTTTAATTGCAACACCAATAATTATGGAGGTTATAGAAGAATCTAGACATCAATCTAACTTAAGTGAGGTAGAACTTATAATTGGTGGAGCAGAAACTTTATTTGCATCTTCAAGTTTATCTGGGACAGATATTACAATGGATGGTAAGACTAATATTTATGATAAAATTTCTCTTAGTTCAGGTAAGCCTGAAACTGGTGTAGTTATTATGAATGATAAAGGAGATGTTGGGGTAGCTTTTTATCTGGATAATAAATGTTATAAAAAGGAAATAACTGATGAATTTGTTACTGTTGATGAGTCAATAACTTCTGTTGATGAATGTGTTGTACCCGTTTTACCTGCAGAATTAACAGATATGGCAGAATTTAGAAGTTATACAGCTGTGGTATCATCTAGTGTTAAAAGTTTAGTATTTGAAGTTAATAAACAAATGAATGCAGCTGAAATTGAGGCTAACTATGCACTTAATTGGGATGTTTCAAAATATAATGATAAGTCAGTTATGATGTTTTTTGATGGTACTACTTTAAGAGTTCAAGCTAAAAGTAATATTTTAGCCCCACAAGATATGAGTGGGAATGGTTATCTTGACGACGCTTTTGGACTTCCAAGTTCCCTTGATGTTTTAAATTTAAGCGCTTTAGATACATCACAGGTTACAGATATGAATTATATGTTTTCAAGATTACTTTCTTTGAAAGCATTAGATTTATCTAATTTTAATACAGAGAATGTTACTAATATGACTGGAATGTTTTATGGTTTATCTAGTCTTACTAGTTTAAATGTAAACAATCTTAATACTAGTAAAGTGACAAATATGGACTATATGTTTTATGATTTAAGAGCTATCACGAATTTAGATTTAAGTAGTTTAGATACCAGTAATGTCACTAGTATGTATAGAATGTTTAGGTTACCTGGTGATGGCCCTGTTAGTATTGATGTTAGTAGTTTTAATACGAGTAATGTTACAGATATGAGAGAAATGTTTTATGGTACTGAGAATATGCAAACGATTGATGTTAGTAATTTCGATTTTTCTAAAGTAGGAAATAATATCATAGGAATGTTTAATAATAGTTTAGCTTCATATAATCATAGAGGTGGTATAATTTATGTGAAATCTTTAGAAGATGCAACACTTTTATATAATTATGGTGATCATTTGGGGTTTAAATTACTTAGCAATATTTATAAATCCAGATACTAATGAAGTTTATGAACCAATAAGTTATTAATAAAGGTGTGTTATACATCTTTTTTTTGTTAAATAAAAAATGCTATTTATTAGCATTTTCTCTCATTATATTTAATATTACTTCAAAATCATCATCAGTAGCCATGATATTCTTATGTTCTTGTTTACACTTTTCGCATTTATAGATTATTTTATATGTATTTTTGAACTTTTCAATGTCGATTGGTTTTAATAAACCATGACAGGTATTATTTCTGTCACCTGGGTTTATATCAACATGTTTTGAATATAAACAGTGTGGACAATGATCTCTTGCTGTATAGTTTAATTTATTTACTTCTTTATGACAATTTTCGCATATGAATGATTCGTCTATCATTTTAAATTGTTTCATTTAAATCACCATATCTATTTAATCATTTTCTATTTGTTTTGTCAATTATTATTTTAATTGTAATATTATTTATTAAAGGAGAGCAAATGGTACGTTTTTTTAGTTTTTTAGTAGGTTTTGGTTTAACGATTGTTGGTAGTGTATATATAATTATTTACATGAATATTACTACTATTGGGTATAATTTTAATGATTATGTTAATTTTATAGTTAGAAGAATCGAATGTTGGAATTTTGTTTTAGGAATTATAATAATGTTGTTTGCTTTACATAAGGAGGAAAACAATGAATTTCATTTATGATATAGTAATAAATCCGCAAGATAGTATTTTTGAAGTTTTTGAATGGAATAGTAGTGATAAGATTTATCATGTTAAAAAAACAATTATTTTTAAAGTTAATAAGAAAACATTTAAAGATATAAATAATTATAATTTAAAATTTGATAGAAAGTTTCTTGAATCTATATGTGAGAAAACGGAATGTTTTGATAAGGATTATATTAAGCATGGGTGTATTTTTGTATATAATAATGATGTTTTATTTGTTAAATTTAATTCTTTGGGTAATGTTGTTAAGTCTAGTAAATTATTATATTCTGAAGAATTAGATGCGATTGACTTGGTTAGTGATTTAAATTATAGTAAGTTTGAGTATAAAAGGTTAAATTTAATTTATAAAAATATTTTTTTAACTCGTAATGAATTTAAAGTAAAAAATAAACTTTATAAGATTATTAAAAGTTGTATTCATAATAAAGATTTTGAAAAGTTGGAATATCTTTATGTTGAGATATTTGATAAGGTTAAAGAAACTGATTATATTATAAATAATATTTTTAACGATATCGAGAAATATTGGAGAGTAAAGTTTGATAAAATAAATAATTGTCTTAAATTATTTTGTAGTATTTAAATTAGAATTATTTTATTCTTTTTTTTTAAATAAATTTATAGTATAATTTATGTAGGTGAGTATTTATGGGAAGAATTGAAAAAAATAATTATTACTTAGATTTAGCAGAAACTGTTGCTGAGCGTGGGACTTGTTTAAGAAGAAATTTTGGTGCTGTTATCGTTAATAATGATGAAATTATATCAACAGGATATGTTGGGGCTCCTAGAGGTCGTAAAAACTGTTGTGATTTAGGATATTGTACGAGAGAAAAACTTAATATTCCTCGTGGTGAACGTTATGAAATGTGTCGTAGTGTTCATGCTGAACAAAATGCTATTATAAGTGCTGGTAGAAAAAATATGTTAGGTGGTACTTTATATTTAGTTGGTATAAATTTTAATGATAAATCTTATGTTGAAAATGGAAATCCTTGTGCTTTATGTAAAAGAATGATCATTAATTCTGGTATTACTAAAGTTGTGATTAGAGATAATAAATTAGATTATCGTGTTATTTCAGTTGATGAATATATTGAAAATGATGAAAGTATCGATGGGGTAATGGGATACTAATGTTATCAGGTAAAGAAATAAAAAAAAGAATTGGCAGAGATATTATTATTGAACCTTTTTTTGAGGAACAACTAAATCCTAATAGCTACAATGTAACTTTGAGCAATGAATTGTTTGTTTATAGTAGTGATGTTTTAGATTTGAAAAAAGAGAATTCTTATGAAAAAATAATAATACCTGAAGATGGTTTTATCTTAGAGCCTAATACGCTTTATATTGGTAAAACGAACGAATATACAGAAACTTATAATTTAGTGCCTATGATTGATGGTAGAAGTTCTTTAGGACGTTTAGGCTTGTTTACAAATTCAGCTGCTGGTTTTGGTGATGTAGGATTTAAAGGAAATTGGTCTATTCAATTAACTTGTGTTAAACCAATTAAAATATATCCTAATATAAAAATTGCTCAGCTTTATTATGAGGAGTTAATTGGTGAATTTGATAATTACTCGGGAAAATATTTAAATAATAATGGTAATGTTGTTAGTAAGACTGAAAATGATTTCGATTGATTTATCGTTGTTTATAAAGAGAAATATGGATTTTTCTTTTTTTTTTTGCTATAATTATTAAGGTGATAGAATGTCTTATCAATTTACAATCGATAATTTCGAAGGACCTTTGGATTTATTGTTACATTTAATAAAACAAAGTGATTTGGATATATATGATATTAAAATAGCTGATATAACTAATCAGTATTTAGATTATATAAAAAAACAAGAAGAGCTTAATTTAAATATTGCGAGTGAGTATTTAGTTATGGCAGCAGAATTAATTGAAATGAAATCAAAAATGTTACTTCCTAAGTCTGAACTTGATGAGATTGAGGAAGATCCAAGAGAAAAATTAATTCAAAAATTAATTAATTATCAAAACTATAAAAGTTTGACATCTGATTTTAAAAATTTAGAAAATATCAGAAAAGAATATTATACAAAAAAACCTTCTGAGTTAACAGATTTTGAAACTGTAGGTAAATTACCTGATGATATAGAGTTAGATGATTTAATTAATGCTTTTAATAACTTTTTAAAGCGTAGTAAAATAAAAGAACCTTTAACAACAAAGATAACAAATAAAGAATATTCAATTACAGAAAGAAGTTTTCAAATTAAAAATTTATTAAAAGAAAAAAAAGAAGTTAAATTTGAAGAATTATTTGATATTGTTAATAAGCCTTATGTTATTGTTACTTTTTTATCAATTTTAAATTTAGCTCGTCAAAAAAGTTTAATTATTAAGCAAGATAATAATTTTGAAAATATTATATTAAGTGGGGTGATGTCGTGAAGATATCGGTATTAGAAAGTTTATTATTTGTTGTTGGTGATGAAGGGTTATCTATTAAACAAATAAAAGATTTATTAGAGATAGATGAAATTAGTGTTTTAGATTTAATTGAAAGATTAAAAAAATCTTATGATGATCGTGGTATTGAAATAGCTTTATTTGGTGATAAATATAAATTAATTACAAAAAAAGAAAATAAAGAATATATTCAAAAATTAATGACTTTTGATGAAAGTGATAATTTAAGTGAATCAGCTTTAGAAGTTTTAGCTATTGTCGCTTATAATCAACCTATAACGAGAAGTACAATCGATGAAATAAGAGGTGTTGGTAGTACTTATATTTTAAGAAAATTAGCTTTTAAAAATTTAATTGGTGAAGTTGGTAGAAGTGAAAGTGCTGGTCGCCCTTTGTTATATGGAACAACGGATTTATTTTTAGATTATTTTGGTCTTAAAACAATTAATGATTTACCAAATATTAAGGTTGAAGAAAAAGAAGATGGAATTGATTTATATAATTCTAAGTTTACTGAACAAGTATAAATTTTTAAATAATTATATACAAGTAATTTAACTTGTGTTATAATTTATTTATGCCCATGTGGTGAAATCGGTAGACGCGTTGGATTCAAAATCCAATGGTAGCAATACCATGCCGGTTCGAGTCCGGCCATGGGCACCATAAGGAATGTAAGCGAACCTTTTAAAATGGTTCGTTTTTTTTGTGAAAAATTTGTGCTATAATATAGATACTTAAAGAGGTGTTACATATGGATTATACATTAAATAGTGTAAAATATTTATATGATAACTATAGTATAAAAAAAAGCGAAAGAGGAGAATACATTATTGTAAATAGATCCAATGGACAATTTGTATTTGGATCTGATTTAGAACCTAATGTAAAATTTGCACATACATGGTTTTTAGCAAGACAAGAAGGAAGATCTAGAACAACTCCTGTAACTGGAATAACAGAAGAGGAATATAGCAGAGCATTTGATGAACAAGCAAACGAATTATATGACTATATTATGGCTACTTCAATTCAAGCAGTTGAAGCAGGTTCGTTTCTAAAAAGTGAAGCACTTGCTAAAGATGTTTCAGAAGCTTTACCACTTCCATATGTTAAGGAAACAGCTATAGGTTTATATGAAAATGAAAATCGTAGATTATCATTCAAACAATGGGTAAGAAAAGCAACATTAGAAAAGCGAAATTCACAACAAACAAGAATAAGTAGATAATCTTTTTCTAAAATAGTAACACACTACGCAATTGGCTAAGCCAATAACTAGTGTGCAAAAGCAGTAACTTTTGAAATCTTTTAATCCTACACATTTTTGGAAATACCAAAAACTTTATAGGATTTTAATTTGCATTAAAATGTAAATTTGTAAAAGTCTATCACCACTTTTATTTTGATATTCAAAACAAAACGTGCTACTAAATTGAAAATATATTGGAATATATTTAGTAATATATTATAATTAAATTAGTAATTTATTACCCATTTACTTAATGCATGGATTGTTGTATTTCTACCACTTAGGTATCAATTCTTTATACCTAAAAGTGAACTTGATAATATAAATCTTGGTATATATTCAAAAAGTTTTGAGAAACATCATATTGTATAAAATAGTGAAATTAAGAAACATTAGTGATATGAAATTTCAGGTAGCAAAATAATTTTGTCAAATTAAAATAGAGATAGTAATGATTATAAAATAACAAGGAGTTAGTCAATGAAAAAGTATATATTTTTAGATATAGATGGAGTTTTTAATAATATTTTTACTAAAGAGTTTATAAATGAACAAGCAATGGATAACTTAGCATATATATTATGTAAGACAAATGCGAAATTAGTTATAATATCATCACAAAGTGCTAATTGGATTCGTGAAGATTATTATTGTGATAAAAACTTTGCAAAAAGAAGAACAGAATTTGAAACAAAACTTATAAAGTCGTGTGAAATTTTAGGTTTAAATTATGATTTTACAAAAGTAGATTTTATTGATAAATACTTTAATTTACATGAACTTAATAAGGAACTGGTTGATTTAAATGGATTATTTATAAATGATTTAAATTCTATTAAATTAAAATATTATGGTTCAAGACAATATAAAATTGATGAATATTTAAATTATTATCACAAAGATAATTTAGATGAAGTTAAGTATATAGTTATAGATGATACATCAGACTTTTATAATGAAAACTATCATATTATGACAAATGCATTTGATGAGGATTCACTTCTTAATGAAGAAGATGCTAAAAGAGCAGTTATTATTTTAAATAGATAACTTAGAAATACTAAGTAAACAAAAGAATTATATATGTTTATATAATTTTTTTGTTTTGTATAAATAAAGTGTTAATGTAAATACTAAAAGTAGTATTTTTTAAAAAATACTTGCATTGTTAAATTCTATTTGATATAATTTAATTATCATAGAGATAGGGAGACTGAAATATGTACAAAAAAATCGCTATTGTAGCACTAATTATGTCTATTACTGGTTTAAGTATGGCATTTGCTGCATTGAGTCAAACTTTAACAATAGATGGTTCAGCTACTGTAAATATTTCAGGATGGAGCTTGAATTTTGCTAATCTACAAGATGTAGTATTGAGTGGAAGTACTACTGAAAATAGAGTACCTACATTAAGTTCAAGATCAACATCAATTACAAATTTTGATTTAACTTTTTATAATCAAAATGATACTGCAACCTACTTTTTTGATATTATGAATAGCGGAACTATAAACGCTTTAATCTCAGAAGTATTATTTAGTAATCCAGTTTGTACTGGAACTGGTGCTAATAAGGAAGCTGATGAACTGCTTGTTTGTAGTAACTTAACTTTTACTTTAACATATGTTGGAGGAGCTAACGATGGACTAGATGTTGCCATTGGTGATGAATATGATTCTGGTGTTTCTAAAAATGTTAAATTAACAATTTCTTATGATTCGGCTACAAAGCCAAGTGAATTAGTTGAAATTACAAATTTAGGTTTAACAATGCTATTTGAGCAAAATTAATATATAATCACAAAGTGATTTATATAGATTGTGGGAGAGGGAGAATTTTATGAACAGAGATAGACATACTAAATTTTTAGCAGTTATTGCTATCGTACTTGCTGTAGGAGGATTATCAATTGGTTTTGCAGCATTAAGTCAAACATTAACAATTGATGGTACAGCGGATGTACAAGCTCAAAATTGGGATATCCATTTTGAAAATTTAAGTGCAGTTAATGATTATGGAACTACTGCAACAGTTGTTACAGCACCTACTATTGATGCTGAAACTACTCATATTGGAGATTTCGCAGTTAATTTAAATGCGCCAGGAGATAAATTTTCATATACTTTTGACATCGTAAATGATGGTTCAATTGATGCTACTTTATCTACTATGACATTACCTACTAGTTTAGGATGTGTAAGTTCTAATGTAGATGCTGTATTAGGAGCAACTGAAGCTGCTTATGTTTGTTCTAAGTTAACATATACTTTAACTTATTCAGATGGTACCTTATTAACAGGTAATCCAACTTTAGCTGCTGGAACTTCTAAATCAGTTATTTTAACTTTAGAATTCAGTTCAGAAGTTGATGCTGCATTGTTACCAACAGCATCTGTTAGTGTTACAGATTTAGCTATTACTTTAAACTATATTCAAGATTAATTATATTAATAAGAGGGTGATTTTATTAAAACGAGTTACATCAAGCTATTAATAGTCGAATTGGTTTTAGCCCTAATCGTAGTTTTAAACATTGCAACTTTTAATATCACTAATTTGTATTTGATAAGTTTATTATTATTTATTTCATTAGTTATTGTTAAGTTGCTTGTTGGCTATGAAAAAGATCGTAATAGATATAAAAAAGATGCTGTTATGAGCATCTTTATTTATGTTATGACTTATTTTATTATTATTTATATTATAGGTTTCTTTATTGGATTTTTATTAAGTCCATATAGTTTTAGTTTTATAAATATAGTTAAAAATATAACTCCGGTTTTGTTAATTATATTTGTATCTGAGATATTAAGATATGCTATTAACAAAAAAGGTGAGAAGAGTAATTTGATTTTAATTGGCTCTGTTATCTTATTTGTTTTATTGGATATTACATTTGTTTTTTATAGCTATGATTTAACTAAGACTGTTGATATCATTGAACTATTAACGCTTGTTGTAATTCAAAGTATTAGTACTAATATTTTATTAACTTATAATTCTTTAAAGTTTGGTTATTTGCCTAATATTGTTTATAGGGTTATTTTAGAAATTTCAATATTTTTAATTCCTATTATTCCTAATTTTGGGGAATATATCCAAGCTGTTATTGATTTTGTTTTACCAATTGTAGTTTTATTTTTACTATTTAATTGGTATAAGAAAAAACTAGCTAAAAAAGAAGAAAAAAAAGATTATAAAAAGAGTAAAAATGGAATGAATGTTGGTTTTTCTATTTTTACTGTCTTATTTATATTAGTGATTGTATATTTAACATCAGGATTTTTTAAATATTATGCATTATCAATTGGTTCTCCTTCGATGGAACCTACAATTAATAAAGGTGATGTTGCTATTGTTGAAAAAATTGACGATGTATCTACTTTAAAAAATGGTGATGTTTTAGTATATGAGAAGGAAGATATTGTTATTGTTCATACTATTGTTGAAGTTATAACTGATGGTGTTGATTATTCTTTTATAACTAAAGGTGACAATAATGAAGATGTTGATAATTGGGTTGTTAGTAAAGAACAAGTTATTGGTATTGTTAAATTTAAAATAAAATATATAGGTTACCCAACTGTTTGGTTGAGTGAAGCTGTAAAGTAAGGAGGTGCAAATGAAAAATAATGTTACTTATAAGGGAAAAGAAAAGTTATTTAATGTTCCTAAAAGAAAAAAAAGATTAAAAAAAGGTGCGCAATTATTTTTTAGTTGCATTTTAATAGTAGTATTTTTATTATCTAGTTTAGGTTTTACTTTATTATCAGTTAATTTTGGTGAAGTAATACACATGGTTAATTATGATACTAAGATTACAAGTGATTATAAAGTTTATTTAAAAGAGAATACGCATTACGAAACATCTTATCTTGGTCCTGGTTTGGAGTATATTTCTAGTTTAATAAATGTAGTTAATGTTGATTTTGATTATATTTTAAGTGCGAATGAAAATTTAGAGTATGATTATGAATATAAAATAAGTGCTGATTTAATAATTACTAGTAAAAATGAACCAGATAGAATTATTTTCCAAGAAAATCATATTTTACAAGAGGATGAAATTGTTGTTAATAGTAGTTCAGTAAATATTAGTGAAGATGTTGATATTGATTATGTTTATTTTAATAATTATGTTAATGAATACAAAAAAGAATTTGGGTTATTAGTTGATAGTTATTTAGTTGTTACTTTTGATGTAATTGCTACTGGTAAGAGTGAAAATATATTAACTCAAATAAATTCTGTTGAGTCTATTAGTGTTAATGTTCCTTTAAGTGAACAGACTATAGCTATATCTAATCCTGCTGTAGCGCCTGAATCAGGGTATTTATCTGATGTTGGTGATATTACAGTTGAAAATTATTTACTATTTGCTTTAGCTATTGTTTGTGCATTTTTTGGGATAGTTATGATTGTAATTGTTGTTAAACTTGTTTATGCGATAAGTAAGGGTAAAGATATTTATAAAGTTACAATTAATAAATATTTACGTGAATATGACCGAATGATTGTTTCAACGAATCAACCTGATATAAGTGAAAATAACTTTGATAATAAAATAAGAGTTATGTCGATTGAAGAATTAATTGATGCTCATGATGCAACTGGTAATCCTATAATTTATTATGAGGTTATACCTGGTGAGAAAAGTTACTTTATTTTAATGAGTGGTACAACTCTATATAAATTAACTATTTCTAAGGCTTACTTAGAAGAAGAGCGTATGAAAAATAGTAGAAAAAAGTAATATAAAAAGATGATTTAATCATCTTTTTTCTATTCTCCTAATTTGTAAGCTACAGTAAATCCAATTATAAATAAAACTCCAGCAGATATAAGACTTGTTAAACTTAATAAAACACCAGTTTTAATTGCAGTTATTAGTATTGAAATTGCTGATGCTGTTACAAATCCTAAAATAGCTGAGTAGGTTTTAATTTCAAATTTTTTAAGTAAATACTCAATTAGTTTAGCTATTAGTACTATACCAATTATAACACCTGTCCCTAAAACTGATAATACTATGAAGTTTTCAAATATGTTGTTAAAACTTGTTAATTCTTTAATTGTATTCATTATTGGTTCGTAATATCCTAGAAATATTAAAATAAATGAACCACTAATACCGGGTATTACCATAGATGATGAAGCAAGCATTCCTACTAAAAATAATAGTATATATTGAATAATAGACATATTATTTAAAGTAACTTCGCCCATGCTACCATCGATGAAAGTTATTCCTAATATTAATATAAATGTTGTTAAAAATAATAAAATTTCAGTTAACTTAATTTTACTTTTAACTTTTTTAAATAACATGGGTACACCACCTAATATTAATCCAATAAAGAATAATATTGTTGGTAGGTGATGGTTATCTAAAGCATATGTGACAACTCTGCTCATAAGTAGAATTGAAATAATTGCTCCTAATCCTATAAAAAATAGTAAGTTTATGTTTTTTTTGAAATTTTTAAAGAAATGACTTATTGCTTTTAAGATATCTTCGTAAACACCTAAGGTAATCATTAGTGTTCCACCTGATACACCTGGAATTATATTGGCTATTCCGATAAAGAATCCTTTGATTGTTAAAATTAAATTTTTCATGTTTACCTCCTTATTAAGTATATCATAATTTTAACAAAATAACTATTTTTTATGATATACTATTATAGGTGATAGTGTGAAAAAAATATTAGTATTTATAATTTTATTATTGAGTGGTGGAGCTTATTATTATGCATTAGGTGATGTTCCTTCAGAAGATTTATTGGTACCAGATAATGGTGATGAGTTACAGGTTCATTTCATTGATGTTGGTCAAGGTGATAGTATTTTTGTTGAATTACCTGATGATAAGTCAATGTTAATTGATGGTGGTGAAAGGGAATATGGTAATATAATTGATAATTATATATCTAATTTAGGGTATACGTCAATTGATTATCTAGTTGCTACGCATCCACATACTGATCATATTGGTGGTTTAATTGAAATAGTTGAGGTTTTTTCAATAGGTAATATTTATATGCCTAAGATGAGTTATAATACAAAAACATATGAAGAGTTGTTAACTACAATTAGTGAGAATAATTATAAAATTATTGAAGGTAAAACAGGTGTTATAATTTATGAAGATGAAAGTTTAAAAATTGAGATAATTTCACCTTCAAAAGATTATGGTGATGCTAATAATAATTCTGTAGTTATAAAATTAATTTACGGAGAGAATAGTTTCTTGTTTATGGGTGATGTTGAAGAAGTGGTTGAAAAAACTTTAAACGAGGATGTTGATGTTATTAAAGTTGGTCATCATGGTAGTCCTACATCTTCATCTTTAGATTTTATAAATAGTGTTAGTGCGGAATATGCTTTTATTACTGTTGGTGAAAATAATTATAATCATCCTAATAGTGATGTTATAAAAAATTGGGAAGATTCTGGTTCTTTAGTGTATCGTACTGATTTATGTGGTAATATGGTAATTTCTTCTAATGGAAGTGAACTTAATTTTGGAGGGTGTTAATGAAAGTTATCGTTGATAGAATTGAAGAAAATATTGTTATTTTAGAAGTTTTAGAAAATATGATTGATGTTGATAAAAGATTATTTCCTGATGCTTGTGAGGGGGATGTTTTTATTATTTCTAAGGATATTGATGAAACAAAGAAAAGAAAAGAAAATATCAATAATTTAGTTGATAATTTATTTATCTAAATTAGATATAAATATTTGTTTATATCTTTTTTTTATGTAAAAAATAGAGTATAATTATAGTTAGAAAAAGGTGATTGGATGAAAAATGAAAGTATCTTATTAAGTTTTAAAAATGCTTTTAGGGGAATTTTTTCTGGTATAAAAAAAGAAAGAAATATGTTGATTCATGTGATTGCTATGCTTACTGTTATTATTTGTGGTTTATTATTCGAGATTAAGGTTTATGAATGGTTAGTTTGTGTTTTATTATTTGCTTTGGTTATAGGGTGTGAGCTTATTAATACGGCTATTGAAAATACGGTGGATATTTGTTCACCAGAATATAATGAATTAGCTAAGATTGCTAAGGATACTTCAGCTGGTGCTGTTTTGATATTTGCTATAGCTTCAGTTATTTGTGGTTTAATTATATTTATTCCATATTTTATAATGCATATTTAGGAGGATTTACATGGAAGAAAAAATTAGGATATTATTAGAAAAGATTTGTTTACCTGAAGAATTTCATAATTTTTTTCTTGGTGGTAAATTAGAAAAAATAGTTGGAAACAAGGATAAGACTGTATATACTTTTTTTATGCAATTAAACGAAAGTATTGATTTGAATTGTTATTTAACTTTTATGGAAGCTTTAAAAAAAGAATTTAGAGAATATAAAGTTGATATTAAATTGAGTGTTGTTGATAAAAAGATTGAATTTATTGAAAGTTATTATAAATATATAATTGAAAAAAAATCAAAAGATTATCCGTTAATGAAAACATTTTTAGATACTGATGTTATAATTGATGAAAGTAGTTTAACTATTGAAGTTGCTAATAAAGCTGAGGAAATGAAAATTAAAACTGTGGAAAAAGATTTAAACAATTTACTTATTAAACTTGGGTATAATACTTTAAATTTTGTAATTAATATAAATGATTTAAAACGAGAAGAAATTTCAAAAGAAATTGAGAATGCTAAAAATATTGATATTGTTGTTGAAAAACCTGCTGAACCGCTGGAAATACTGGGGAGTTTTATTAACAAAATTAATAGTAAAATAAATGCTATTATTAGTGAAGAGGATAATGTTGCAATTGAAGCTTTTATTTTTGGGGTTGATTTGTTTGAATCAGTTAAAACTGATTTTAAAATATTTACTTTAAAAATTACTGATTTTGAAGATAGTATGTATGCTAAAATTTTTACTAAGAGTGGTGAGGATTTTAATTATTTGAAAAAAAGATTGAAGGCTGGTTCCTGGTATACATTAAGGGGTTATACTAAGTATGATAATTATGCTAATGAGATTGTTTTTAATGTTAGGGATATTAATGAACTTAAAAAAGAAGGTAATAAAAGAGAAGACACGGCAATAGAAAAAAGGGTTGAATTACATACTCATACTAAGATGAGTCAAATGGATGGTATTAGTGATGATGTTGAGTTAATTAAAAAAGCTATTGATTTTGGTCATAAGGCTATTGCTATTACAGATCATAACTGTGCTCATGCTTATCCTCATGCTTTTAACTTTGTTACTAAATATAATAAAGATAAAGAAGATGCTGATAAATTTAAAGTAATATATGGTACGGAATTATCTTTAATTGCTGATGAGGTAAATATTGTTTTAAGGCCTAATGATAGTATTTTAATGGATAATACTTATGTGGTATTTGATTTTGAAACTACTGGTTTTAATGCTGGTGGTGGGGATTCTATTATTGAAGCTGGGGCTGTTAAAATTTGTAATGGTGATATTATTGATCGTTTTGATGAGTTAATTAACCCTTTTCGCAAATTACCTAGTAAGATAGTTGAGATAACTAATATTACTGATGATATGTTAGTGGATAAGGACTCTGAAGAAGTTGTTATGAAACGTTTTATTGAGTGGGTTGGTGATTTACCAATGGTTGCTCATAATGCTAAGTTTGATGTTTCTTTTTTAGAAAGTGCTTATAAAAAATATAATTTTGGTACTTTTACGAATACGGTTATCGATACTTTGGAATTATCTAGAACCATGGATACTGGTTTTGCTCGTCATAGTTTATCGGCTTTGGTTAAACGATATAGTATTCCTTTTGATGAGAATGCTCATCATAGAGCTGATTATGACTCTGAGGCTACGGCTTTAATATTTTATAAAATGATAAAAAAATTAAATGATCGTAATTTTGAAACTATTAATGATTTAAACAAGTTAGTTTCAAAGGATGAAATTCATAAATTTGGTCGTGAGTTTCATGTTAATATTTTAGTTAAAAATAAAACTGGTTTAAAAAATTTATTTAAGTTATTATCTTATGCGAATACTAAGTATTTACACAAAACACCACGTATTTTAAGAAGTGTTATTGATAGTCATCGTGAAGGTTTATTAATTGGTAGTGGTTGTTATAATGCTGAGGTTTTTATTGAAGCTAGAAGTAAGATGGATGATGAATTAATTAATATCATTGATTTTTATGATTATGTTGAGGTACAACCTTTAGATTGTTATGATCATTTATTACAAAGTGGTGATTTTGGTAGTAAGTTAGAATTACTTGAAAATGTTAATAAAATAATTAGGTTAACTAAAGATTGTGGTAAGTTAATTGTTGCTTCTGGTGATGTTCATCACATTGAAAAAGAGGATAAGGTTTACAGAGAAATTATTACTAATCAAAAAGTACCTGGTGGTGGAAGACATCCTTTGGCTCGTAAGGGTATTACTAGTATTCCTAGTAATTATTTTAGAACAACTAATGAGATGTTAGAAGCTTTTGATTTTTTAGATAAAGATTTGAAAAAAGAATTAGTTATTACTAATCCTAATAAAATAGCTGATATGGTAGAAATAGTTGAAGTTATTATTAATACTGGTGGTGTGCCTTTCTCACCTTATATGGAAAATTCTCAACAGATTACAACTGATTTAGTTTATAATAAAGCTCGTGATTGGTATGGTCATCCTTTACCTTTTAATATTGAGGAGAGAATAGCTAAAGAGTTATATGGTGATGGAATTATTGATATTGTTAAAAGTGTTAGTGGGGATGATTTTTATTCTAAATTACATGATACTTTAACTAGTGGTTATGAAACTGTTACTAATATGGTTAAAAATTATTTAATTAAAAGTGATGAAAGTGTTTTAGAATTAAGTGAAGATGAGTTAAATAAAAAAGTTAAGAAATCTTTAGGTGGTATAATTGGTGGGGGATTTGATGTTATTTATTTAATTTCTCAAAAATTAGTTAAGAAATCTAATGATGATGGTTATATAGTTGGTTCAAGGGGTTCAGTTGGTTCTTCGTTTGTTGCGACTATGATGGGTATTACTGAGGTTAATCCTTTATCTCCTCATTATCGTTGTTTGGAGTGTCAACACAGTATTTTTGAAGATGATGGTGTAGCTTTAGGTGCTAAGTATTTATCAGGGTTTGATTTACCGGATAAGAATTGTCCAACATGTGGTAGTAATATGTATAAAGATGGTAATGATATGCCATTTGCTACTTTCTTAGGTTTTAATGCTGATAAAGTTCCAGATATTGATTTAAATTTTTCTGATTTAAACCAATCTGCTGCTCATGAATATACTAAAGTATTATTTGGTGAGGATAATGTTTTTAGAGCTGGGACTATTGGTACTGTTGCTGATAAAACTGCTTATGGTTTTGCTAAGGGGTATTTTGAAGATAGAGGTATTACGGCTAGAAGTGCTGAAATTGAGAGATTAGCGATGGGGTGTGTCGGGGTTAAAAGAACAACTGGACAGCATCCTGGGGGAATTGTTGTTGTTCCTGATTATATGGATGTTTATGATTTTACGCCGTATCAATTTCCAGCTGATGATATTAATGCTGCTTGGAGAACTACTCATTTTGATTATCACGCGATTGAAGAGGATTTATTAAAATTAGATATTTTGGGTCATTCTGATCCAACGCAATTACGTTTGATTCAAGATTTGTCTGGTCAAGATGTTACTAAGGTTCCTTTAGATGATTTAGAAACGATGAAAATATTTTTGTCTCCAGAACCTTTAGGTGTATCTCGTGATGACATTATGTGTGAGACTGGTACTTTGGGAATTCCTGAATTTGGGACTGGATTTACAGTTGCTTTAGTTGCTGAAACTAAACCTAAAACTTTTGCTGAGTTAATTAAAATTTCTGGTTTATCGCATGGGACTGATGTTTGGGTAGGTAATGCTCAAGATTTAATTAAAAATAATATTGTGCCTTTTAAAGAGGTAATTGGTTGTCGTGATGATATAATGGTTTATTTAATGTACAAAGGTATGAAGCCGATTAAAGCATTTAAAATTATGGAGTTTGTTCGTAAGGGTCGTCCTTCTAGGGAACCTGATGCTTGGGCTGAATTTGCTTTAGAGATGAAGGAAGCTGGGATTGAGGATTGGTATATTGAGTCTTGTCGTAAGATTAAGTATATGTTCCCTAAAGCGCATGCTACGGCTTATGTAATGAGTGCTTTTAGAATTGCTTATTATAAAGTACATTATCCACAGTATTTTTATGCTTCATGGTTTTCAACTAAAGCTAATGATTTTGATATAGAAGCTATGATTAAAGGTTATGACGCTATTAAAAGTAAAATGGGGGAAATTATAACTAAAGGTTATGATGCTTCTAATAAAGAAAATAGTGTTTTGGAGTCTTTACGTTTAGCTTTAGAAATGACGGCTCGTGGACTTAAGTTTGCGAATATTGATTTATATAAATCACAAGCTTCAACTTTTGTTATTTTAGAAGATGGTAAAACTTTAATTCCTCCTTTTTCTACTATTGAAGGTTTGGGTGAAACTGTTGCTAAAACAATTGTTGAGGAACGTGAAAAAAATCCATTTTTAAGTATTAGTGATTTCCAAAAAAGAGGTAAGGTTTCATCTACTTTATTAGATAAAATGCGTAATATGGGTATTTTAAATGGTATGGATGAATCTAGTCAATTGTCATTATTTTAATATTTATACATATACATTATTAGAGGTGTTATAATGGATAAGAAATTGCCTAAAGTATATGTTAATCAAATAGATAAAAAAATTAATAACAATAAAGAAGTTTTTTATAATAGTTCTAAAGTGGGTAATGAAGAAAAGGTTGATTTTAAAGGATTTAAATTAAATATTCATCAAAAAATTAATCAGATATTTTCTTCTACTAGATATGTTTATAAAGCAGATGTTAAGATAACTTTGAGAGATAGTGTTATTAATAAAAAAATAATTGGTAGAAATAAGAATCATTTGATTACTATGGAAAATGATTTAATCAATATTGATGATATTATTGATATTGAGTATAACTAAGATATTCTAATTTGAATATCTTTTTTTTAAATGTTATAATTATTTTATAAAGATAAATTATATGTGAAGGAGTTTTGTTTATGAAAAAATTAATTATTATTGGTTTTGTTATTTTGTTTTTAGTTAATGTAATTTCTTTTTATTTTATATTTAATTTAGTTGTTACTAATAAAGATAATATTTTATCTAATAAGGAATTATCTGAAAATAATGGTTTAAAATTAGATTTAATTGAAGAAAAAATTGATTCTTCTGAGAATTATGAAGATGAAGTGACACCTTATAATTGTGAATTTGTAAGAACTTTAACATATTTATCTGAATTAGAATTTCAACCTGATAATATGTTTTCTTATTATGTGTTTTCTCAATATCAATTTGATGAACCAATTATTATTCGTTTGGAAAAAGGACATGAATTTTCTTTTTTTAAAAATATTAATTATGAGATAACTTTCTTTGGTGAATGTTATGAGCATTGTGATTCTAATTTTTCTGAGTTTCAGGTTATAAATGTTATTGAAACAGACAAAGTTGGAATGGATCAAATTCAAGAAGTGTGTTAAAAGGAATAGTAAAAGTATGGATATTAATATAGTGTATTTAAGCGAAAATTAAAACTTAGTAATATAATTTATAATAGAAGAAATATTTTAAAAGAAGGTAGGAAAATATGAATAGAGAAAAGATGATTTTAAATTTTATAGATAATATTCGTTATTATAAATCTCAAGGTAATGAATTAGATGAAAAAATTATTTATAAAATGATGGTAGATAAAGATTTTAGTTTTTATATAAATAATTGTAATGCGATGAAACAAAATGAGGTAGTTGGTTTATTTGAAAAACTTGATGTTAAAAAAAGTAATGTCCCTTTCAATTTGAGAAGATTTGTTTTTTCTTTAGGTAGAGATAGATAATTTAACCTTTCTAGCAATTATCCATTTGAACAACTTAGTTCAGAAAACAAAAATATTATAGAACAAATAAAAGTTTATTTACCGTTTAATTTTAATGATTCAGATGATGTTAATGAGTATAAGAACTTTATTTTATATTTAAAAGATAATAATATTAACTTTTCTATTAAATCTTGTATGCACAGAAGAAATGACGAGGCAGTGCTTCGTGTCAGTTGTATTGATGAAGTTAATAAAGTGAATGAATATATAAATAATGGTAGTTATTTTAATGATAAAGGTAAAATTATATCTCCATTTTTAGTTCATTATGATAAGTTAGGAATAACAAAAGATAGTAATAAATCTTTTAATCATGAAGTTTCTGTATTGTTATCCAAATATATAAACAGTAGTTTTAAAAATGAAGACGAAATTAGTTGTTTTAAAAATTTTATTTGTATGGAAAAAAGTGATTTAGATTCGCCAGAAATAGAGGAAATTTATGATTTACTTTTGAATATTTTAAATAATATGAGTTATAATTCTTTTTGTGATTTTTATGAAAGCTTAATTAATAAATATAAAATGGAAATGTTATCTCAAACCATGGATAAAGATAAATTAGACTTATTGTATAATTGCATTATGGAAACATGTAAGAAATATAATTATAATAGAGAAATGTGTATCGACCTTTTTAATAAATGTATGTCTGGTGATTTTAGTTATTTAGAAAAAGGTAATAGTGATAAATTAATGCGTATTGGGCACTTTGTATACAATGAATATTTTAGTCAAAATTATGAAGAAATAAATATAGCTAATGATTTTTTTTATAATATGGAAAAAGAAGTTTATCCAAATATTGAGATAACAACTGAGCACAAAATTTAAAAAATAATATTTTAAAAAATTTCATTTACCTCTTTAGGTGATTAAAGCGTTATTAAAAATTGTATTTTATAATTTTTTATGTTATGATTATTATAGGAAGGATATGATTTAATGAATAGAAATGGACTTTTACGACTACAAATGATGGAGAGAAATTATAATCAAAATAGTTCATTTGATTTTAATGCTTTTTCTAGTGCTAGTGATGAAATTGATATGCCTAGTTATCCAGTAAAAGAAATTTTACAATTTTTAGATGGAAAAACTAATAAAATGCCTAATATTAATTCAGTAAGCTCTTTTGCGATAAAGAATAGTAATTTTAAATCGGGAGTTTGGTCACTTTATGCTGGTGTTGATATAAGAGGAACGAATAATATAAGATTGTTTTTTTCTATCCCAAAATATAGAAGTGAAATTGCTGATTATGATGATTATGAGTATGAGTTAACTTTAGCTAATGTAAAAAAGGAAAAGGATTTATCTAAATATCCGATTGAAAGAGTTGAATTTGTTTTAAAATATTTAGAGGTTCTAGAACAAATTATTAGAGAAAAACGATCTGTTATTAACAAATCATTAAATAAAGATATAGATGTTTCTGAAAAAGATATTGAAAACACAAAAATAATTGCGAATCCTAACAATCAATTGTTAAAAAATTGTGAAAATGAATTTGATGCTCCAACTGGAAAAAGTAGATAATATTTGAGGATTAAAATTAAGTAAAGATAATGTTACCAATAAAAGCATATATAACTTTAAATAAGTAGTATGAATAAAATATAATGCTAAAAATATGTAATTATTATTTTAATTTATTAATTATTGATTGTTGTTATGAAGTGTTGGTAATTAAAACTTGTGATAAATGGATTGAGAACGAATGTGATTTTCGTTCTTTTTTAGTTGATTATTTTACTTAAATTATCAATATAATTAGTTATTTAATTTGCAATTAGTTTTGGATTAATCTCTTTTACTAAGATTGATTGATATTTAACATGGAAATTGTTATAATATTTATATGAGAATATATGGGGGAATCGTAATATGGATATAGATAAAATAAAAGAAATATATGGAGAAAGTATGTTAGTGACTGTGAGAGAAAATATAAGTAATATAAATAATAATATTCGATACCTTCATTCATTAAATATTTTAGATACTAATGAATTATTTGAATCATGTACACCAATATTTTTATATGATGAAGAAGAATTTAAAAATAGAATAAATGCATTGGTAGAAAAATTAGGAACTGATTATATCGATAAAATATATGATGACTTAGGGTTACTGGAGGAGTTAATGTGATAGGAGTTAATGAATTAAAAATATTATTAGAAAAATATGGTTTAAATTATAATAAAATTATAAATAAAAATGACACTGTTTTAAACCTAGGTGTTTTTTCTAATATAAAAAAAATACTTGAATACTTAATTGATGAAAAAAATATATCTTTGAAAAATATAGAAAAGGCCCCAAGTTTATTATATGGAGATCCTGATAATTTGAAATATAATTATGAATTTTTAGTAAGAAAAATTAATAAAAATAGTTTAGATACTTGCTTGCATGTATTGTCAACTGATAGTGTTCAATTAGTAAATACTTATGAGTATATACTTGTTAATTACGGTATTGAACAAATAAACAAGTATACATCAATATTAAGAGTTAATTTGAATATAATTAAAGACATTGAAAAGATGTTCGTTTTATATGGAGTAGATAAAAAAATTGTTTTAAGTGCAAGCACACGTAGAATGAATCTTGAAGAGATAGAAAAAATAATATTAGTATGTAAAGAAAATAAAATAGATATAACAGGTAGTGTGTTTTTAAAATCGGCAGAAGAAATAGAAAAAATAAGATTAGTATGTAAAAAAAATAAAATAGAAATAACAGGTAGTGTATTTAAAAGATCGGCAGAAGAAATAGAAAAAATAATATACGTATGTAAAGAAAATAAAATCGATATAACAGGTGGTGTGTTTTTAAAATCGGCAGAAGAAATAGA
>CAYJJY010000007.1:9002-30088 GCA_964370615.1 uncultured Muribaculaceae bacterium | reverse complement strand
TAATAATTGAAGTAGTACCAATAGCATGAGCAGTAATCTCATTTTTAACAACATTCGCACCAGTAATAGCTCCAATTAATTTACGAGCTGAACCAGTTGTTCCAACCCCAACAATTTTATAAGTTCTTTTTTTAAATTGCGATTCTAAAATTTTTAATAATCTTTTTACAGCTTCAATTGGATTACCTTCAGTCCAAATATAATCACTACATAAAATATTATTTTCTTCATCAATAATAACCGCTTTAGTTGAAATCGAACCAATATCAATACCTAAATAAGCTTTTTTCATTTTTTATTCTCCTTTCGCATTAATATCATATCATGGAATGCTTCCAATCTAGTTTGTATACCAGTTTCACTTGTTTGAGAATCAAAACTAAAATATAAAATAGGAATTTTAAAATCTCTACTTATTTTTTGTAAAACAGGCATAGCATCAATTTCTGGCGTACATCCAAAAGACTTAATATGAACAATACCATCATAACCATCTTTAGCGAATTCTAAAGCTTTATATATAGTCATCATGCTAGTAGCCCCCATATTGTATTTAGCGTAGCCTTTAATAGCTTCTTTTTGCTTTTTAGAAGTGTTTTTTAAAATAGTATTAGTAATATTAATCCAACGATCAACAACAATCCCTTTTTTAGCTAGTTCTTTTTCCATGAAGTGGTTACTAAAAGGTTCCATAATTGTATAATATTCACCAACAATTCCTACCTTAATTAAATTTTTTGGTTTATCTAATTCTACCTTTTTAATTAAATATTTATATTTACTAACAATATCTTTTATTTCACTTTTTTTAACAATATCTTTAAGTTCATTGATAAAGTCAGCTTCTAATTTTTCCATCTCACCATCATTAACTTCAAAACCAATATTTTTTCTTACTAAATCTTCAATTTCATCAATAGCTTCAACCATTTTAAAAGCTGTTAATAAAGCTGAAGTTAAGTTTTTAATATTTATATTTGGATTAAATCTTTTTAAATGTTTATATACATCCAAAGTTTTAGAAAAATCTAAACTAGATAAATTTAAAAAATCAAATTCATAACCCAAATCCTTAATTATTTGTTCTTGTAATTCACCATAATAACCTAACCGACACTCACCACCAACTTGACATAAAGTATCCGCACCATTTTCTAAAGCTTCAATTAAACTTCCAATTGTAAATTTAAAAGGACTACAAACATAATCAGGACTATGTTTAGAACCAATTTCTAAAGTCTTTTTAGTAATAGGAGGGGGAGTGATATATTCAATTTCAACTCCATATTTAAATAAATAAGCAAAAGCAATACTGTAATTACCCCACTGAGTAACACTAATTTTTGTCACTGAATTCCTCCTTTTTAATTTGAATAATATCGATAAAACTTTCTAATCTCGTTTCAATACCAGCTTTACCTTCTTGTCCATCTAATAATAAATTTAAAATAGGTTTATCCTTAATTCTTCTAGAAATAATTTCATTTACTAAAGAATCAGGACCACAAGGAAAAGAACTCATTAAAATAATACCATCAACTTTGTTTTTATTAAGAACAATTGAACCAACTAACTCTTTATTAAATAACCAAGGTAAAGTGTTTGTAATTTCTTTTGAAGCAACTAAAGCCTCCTTTTTATCACAAACATCAGCTACAATTGGTGTAACATTAATACTTTTTAAATAATCAATTGTTGGTTGACCGATAAATTTATCATAAACATTATACTGATGACCAACTATTAATATTTTAATATTATCTTTTTCGAATAATTTTTCTTGATTTTTAACATCTAAAATTTGATTAGTCTTCTCACTTTGTTTAGCTATTAAATAAGCTCTAGTAATAACACTTTTTTTAAACCCTAAAAATTTACCCATTCTTAAAAAACTTCTAAATTCATTTATAGGTTCTTTTGGATCAATATTATAATATAAAATATTGATATCTTCAAAAGTAGTTTTACACACGTCATAAATAGCTTGAAATTTAGTACAAACAGTACCATTGTGATAACTCTCAATACGAGGAATCAAAATGTAATCGCACTTATCAATTAAACTATGAACATGACCTAAATATATTTTAGATGATAAACAAGCCTCATCAATAGAAAAATCATTACCATTTTTCATGATATCACGGTTGGTATAAGGACTAAGAATATACTCAACACCTAAATTATCAAAAAAACTTTCCCATAAATAATGATATTTATAATATAAAAAAGCTCTTGGAATTCCTATCTTCATTTCTAATCACCGTATATATTCTATCATAATTTAATAAAAATGTCTTTTATTGTCATAAAAAAATATCATCTTTTTTAACTTAAATATAATAGAAAAATAAATTTAAATTTGATATAATTAAAAAAGGTGATTTCGATGTACGATGTAATAATAGTTGGAGCAGGAGTTTCAGGATTAATGTTAGCAAACCAACTAAAAACAAAAAACTATTTAATTTTAGAAAAAAATTCCACTGCCGGAAAAAAACTACTATTAACAGGAGGTGGAAGATGTAATTTAACTAATCTAAAAAGTAACACTGATTTTTTAAATAACATCAATCACAATAAAAAATATTTATACAGCACTATAAATTTTTTTGGACCAACTGAAATATATAACTATTTTAAAAAAATAAATTTAAAAAAAGAGACAGATGACCAAATATTTCCAGTATCAAATAAAGCTGGCGATGTCTTACATCATTTGATAAAAAATATTAAAATAAATTACAATGAAGAAGTAATTGATATAAATATTAAAGAAGATTATAAAGAAATTATAACTAATAAAAATATTTATAAGACAAAAAATGTAGTAATAGCAACTGGTGGACTAAGTTATCCTCAAACCGGTAGTGACGGTTTTTATAAAAAAGTGTGCCAAAAAATAAACCAACCAGTCACAAAAACATTTCCAGCTGAAACAGGAATTATTTTAGAAAAAAATTATGACCTAGCTGGAACTAGTTTTGATACTGTTAAAATTAAAAACTTAAAAAGTGAAGGAAATTTGATGTTTACCCATAAAGGATTAAGTGGAACATCAATCATGAATGTTAGCGGTGAAATTTATTTAAAACAAATAAAAGAAATCACAATCGACTTCTTACCACAAGTAACCAATTTTGAACAAATTAACCAAGAACTTTCAGTTACTACATTATTAAACAACTATTTTAGTAAAAAATTTACTAATTATTTATTACAAATGGCCAATATTGAAAATAACAAAAAAATCAAACAAATCAATAAAAAAGCATTAGAAAAATTATATAACTTAATAAAAAATCAAACATTTAAAATAAAAAAAGTTAATGATATAAACATTGCCTACGTAACCGGTGGTGGAGTTGATTTAAAACAAATTGACACCAAAACATTCGAATCAAAAACAAATAAAGGTTTTTATTTTATTGGTGAATGCCTAGATATTCATGGACCAATAGGCGGGTATAATATAACATTAGCGCTATCAACAGCAGCAAGTTGTGCCAGAAGTATTGAAGGAAGTGAAGTATGAAAAAAATAATCAATTCCCACTTATTATTCTTTATAATATATTTAGAAACAATAATTCATTTAAAAATATTTACAACTATTGATATTAATTACTTAAATATAATATTATTTAGTACAATATACTTTTTAATAATAAAAATAATTACTTCATTATTTAAACCAAAAGTAAATAAAATATTAAATTTTATAATTTATTTTATTCTAGCTTTATTTTTTGCTTCACAACTTATATATAATGATGTATATAACTCATTTATATCTTTATATTCTTTTACAAATGGAAGTCAAATTTTACAATTCGCAAGTGAAATTTCAAGTACAATTTTCAATAATTTAGTTTATATAATATTATTTTTTATACCTGTAATATTATTAATTATATTCCATAAAAAAATAGACTTTTCACAAAAAACAATTAAATATAATCTATATTTAAGTGCAGTTGCCATCATTATTTATATCATAGCTTTACTATTTATAAATAATTATAATAAAGATGACTTGTATTCAAATAAAAATTTATATTTTAATACACATAACGTTTTAAAAACAACTAAAAATTTTGGTATTTTAACATACTTTAAATTAGATATATCAAGAAATATAATTGAATTTGAAGAAAATTTAACAATCGAAATTCCAACAGAAATTCCTAAAATTGAAGAACCACTTGAATACAACATGCTAGAAATTGATTTTGAAACATTGATAAACAATGAAACAGATGAAGTTATAAAAGATATGTATACGTATTTTAGTACAATTAATCCAACTTTAAAAAACAAATATACAGGAATGTTTGAAGGGAAAAACTTAATTGTAATCGTAGCCGAAGCTTTTTCTGATATAGCAATTGATAAAAATATCACCCCAACTTTATATAAACTGTATAGTGAAGGATTTACCTTCACCAATTACTACAATCCATTATTCCCGGTTTCAACAGCTGATGGAGAATATATAGCCGATACCTCATTATTGCCAAAAGAAGGAGTATGGAGTTTATCACGAGTAAGTAATAATTATATGCCATATAGTTATCCAAACGTTTTTGAAGTTCTTGGATACAATAGTTATGCATACCATAATCACACTTATAGTTATTACGACCGTGATGAATATATATATAATATGGGTTATGATTTATATAAAGCTTGTGGTAATGGTTTAGAAATAAATTGCAATATTTGGCCAGAAAGTGATATTGAAATGATGGAAGTATCAATACCAGATTATATAACAGATGAAAAATTCATAACGTATTACATGACAGTAAGCGGACACTTAGAGTACAACAATTATGGAAATTATATCGCTTATAAAAACTATGACTCAGTAAAAGATTTAGATTTATCACTAGAAGCTAAAAGTTATTTAGCCACTCAAATTGAACTAGATAAAGCAGTCCAATTACTAATAGAAGAATTAGAAAAACAAGGAATACTAGAAGATACAGTTATTACAATTGTTCCAGACCATTATCCTTATGGATTAGAATTAGAAGAAATAAATGAAATATCAACATATGAAAAAGACAGTAAATTTGATATTCATAAATCAGCATGGTTGTTGTGGAATAGTGAAATGGAAAACATCCAAGTAGACACCTTAACATCAAGTTTAGATGTTATACCAACTCTTTATAATTTATTTAATATAGAATATGATTCACGACTATTTATGGGACAAGATGTTTTATCTAAAACAGAACAACTAGTTATTTTTTCTGATCGCAGTTTCATAACTGATGAAGGAAGATATAATGCTGTTACCGAGAAGTTTAGTGTTGATATAAACCAAGAATACATAGATGAAATAAATATTGAAATTTATAATAAATTTAAATATAGCACTTTAATTTTAGAACAAGATTTTTATCAACAACTTTATAATGACATAAATTAAAAGCAATTGCTTTTTTTTTTATAACCATGTATAATTATACTAGGTGATAGTATGAAAAAAGGATTTACATTAGTAGAATTAATAGCAGTTATAACTATATTAGCCTTAATAACAGTTGTAGGGATAACTTTTCTAATGGGGAATATAAATAGTAAAAAAACAGATATTAGTGACGCTATGAAAGATGTTTTGTATACAGCAAATCAGTTATTTATTCAAGATAAAAATGTGTATCCACTAACAAACGGAAATGTATATTGTACACAAATAATTGAACTTAAAAATAAAAATTTATTAGATAAAGACCTAAAAGACCCTTTAACTAATGATGATATAGCTGAGGACATTTATGTTAGAACAATAGTAATTGATAATACATATACTTATGACTTACAAGAAACTTGTAGTGAAGTAAGAGTTGATAAAGATTTAATTTTAAATGGAACAGACCCAGTATTGACAGATAGTTTAATTCCAGTAATTATTGCTGAAGATGGAACAGTAACAAAAGCAGATTTGAATAATACTTGGTATGATTATAGCAATAAACAGTGGGCTAATGCCGTAGTTGTATCAACAGGAACTAGCAATTATTATAAAAATGCTGATGCTAAAACAGTAATAGAAAAAGATAATATCGTGGCATATTATGTATGGATACCAAGATATGAATATAAAATATTTGATACTAATACAAGTACAAATGACTCATCAAATTTAAATTCAATCAAAGCACAAGGTGGAATTGATATAAGATTTACAACTAGTGGAAGTACTATGCCAGTAAGTCCAACATTAAATGAGTATTATACACATCCAGCATTTTCAGTATTAAATGAAGATGGAACAAAAACTGAATTAAATGGATTTTGGGTAGCTAAATTTGAATTAACACCAAATTCTAAAATAATTCCTAATACAACAGCCTTAGTAAATCAAACAATAAATCAATTTTATACAACAATTGATTCATTTGAAACCCTTTATAATTTAATTAATTTAGACAGTCACATGATGAAAAATATAGAGTGGGGTGCAGTAGCTTACTTAACATACTCAAGTTATGGAACATGTAGTACTAATAGTTGTACTGAAATAACAGCCAACACTTCTAATTTACAAACTGGTGGTGGAGATTACATTAACAATACAAACCAATCTACAACTGGTAATATTACAGGTATCTATGATATGAGCGGTGGAGCTTGGGAATTTGTTATGGGAGTTATGAAAGATAGTAGTAATTTAAATATATATTACAATAATTCAGGATTCGACACCGAAACAATGCCAGAAACACAATATTTTGATACATATAATTATGGTACAACATATAATGATACAACAGCATACGCACGTGGTAAATACGGTGATGCAACTAAAGAAACAACAGCATGGGAATTAGACTATTCTTATTTCGTAGGCTCAAATAGTCCTTGGTTTATTCGTGGGGGACATTACAGTAGTTCAAATAGTGCTGGTATCTTTGCATTTTACTATAACGGTGTAGCTAATAGTGATTATAGTGCTCGTGCAGTATTATGGAACAAATAAAAAGACCAATGGTCTTTTTTTTATTTTAAATATTTAGTGATTACACGATATAATTCATCACGATCAATAGGTTTTGCTAAATAATCATCAAATCCACTATTTAAATACTTTTCTTTCATTTCCGCTAAAGCATTAGCAGTTAAAGCAATAACTGGAATATTAAAATCATCGTTTTCTTTTAATTTTGCTAAAGTTTCAGTTCCAGTCATATTTGGCATCATATCATCAAGAAAAATAATATCATAACCATTTTTATATTCTTCTAAACATTCAAAGCCAGAGTTTACAGTTTTAATTTGACAATCATAAACCTCAATTAACTTACTAGCAACTTTTAAATTAATAATATTATCATCAACTATTAAAATCTTCTTATCAGGTAAAGATAATTTTTTTCTAACTACCATAGTATTATCTAATTTAGTTTTATCAATAATTTTTTGATTAAATTCAACTGTGAAAGTAGAACCTTTTTTAAAAGTACTTTTTACATCAATCGAACCATTCATCAATTCAATGATTTTTTTAGTAATTACAAGCCCTAATCCAGTACCTTCGATAGAAGTATTCACACTCTCATTTAAACGTTGAAATTTGGTAAATAAATGATTTAAATCGTCTTTTTTAATCCCTTGTCCAGAATCTTCTACTTTAATTGTAAGAGTACAATTATTGTTTTTTATTTTTTTTGAAACAGTAATTTTTACAAAACCTTTTTCAGTATACTTAATAGCATTTGTAAGTAAATTTAAAATAATTTGTTTAATCCTAATATCATCACCAAATAATACATTAGGAATTTCCTCATCATAAGTACAAATGAAATCTATATTTTTCTCACCAATTTTAGTTTTAGCTAACTTAATAGCTTCGTTATATATCTTTTTAAATTCATATTCTTTATTTATTATTTCTAATTTATTAGCTTCAATTTTAGATAAATCTAATATCCCATTAATAATATCAAGTAAAGTATTAGATGACATTAAAATATCATCTAATTCTTCTTTAGCTAAATCAGGATTTTTTTCTTCTTTTAATAATTGTGAAAAACCAACAATAGCATTTAAAGGAGTTCTTATCTCATGAGACATACTTGATAAAAAATCAGTTTTAGCCTTACTAGCTCTTAAAGCTTGATTCTTAGCAATGTTAAGTTCTTCAATTAATCTAATATCCGGATTTTCAATTGTAAAAAACATAAGTAACATATCTATTACAAGTGCAAAAGTAATCACAGAAAGAGTAGGGTTCATAATTTGTAAACCACCCGCAACTACCAATAATATTACAAATAAAAATATTGGAATAGATTTTTCTATTTTTAAAGTACTATTTTTTTGAACTAATCTATAAATTACAAGTAAAGTAATTACGAAAGACCAAAAAGCCAAAAATAAATTAGTAAATATTTTAATTGCTCCCGTAATATTAATCATAGTTCCTTCAACATAAACATCAAGTGGTAAAATTAAAAAATAAAATGAAATAAAAATACTTATAATAAAGGTGAATTTAGTTAATTGCTTCTTTTCTTTAGGAGTCATCCCTCTAGCAAAATAATAAGCATAGTAAAACATTAAAACACCAACAATACATAAAAAATAAAAATAAAGTTTATTAAAATAGACAATTACTTCATAAGGGAAACCCATTAAACTAATCGAAGTAGCAAATATATCAACAATAGTTCCAACAAAAATTGTCACAAGTAAAATAGTATATAAATCAGTTTCGGTTGTTCTAATTCTTTTTTTATAAAAATAAACACCATTTAAAATTCCAATTATAAATAATGCACAAATTTGAGCTATCAAGCCATACATAATTCTCACCTATTTTAATTATATCATTAAATTAAAATAAAAAGTTAAAAAAAATAAAAAAATTAAAACAAATTGACACCTTGCTTTTTTTTAAAAACAAAGTTATAATTTAAATAGGTGATAGTATGAGAAAAGGATTTACACTAGTAGAATTATTGGCAGTAATAGTTATTTTAGCTCTTATAGGAATAATAATTATGCCATCTGTAATAAATATCATGAGTGAATCAACAACTGAAGTTAATGAAGCAAATAAAAAAACAGTTTTAGCCCAAGCCGAAATTTTTGTATTAGAAAATAGTTTTAATTACGAAAAAGTAAATGGAAATGTTTACTGCATTACAATCGATCAATTAAAAGATGAAAATTTTCTAGATACTGAATTTGTGAATGGTTTGGATGAAAGTGTAAGAAAATTAATTATCGGTGTTAAAATTCAAAATGATAAATATCATTATGAATTAGTATCTGAATGCAATTAAAAAAGTTATATAATAACTTTTTTTAGTTGCCACAAGGGCCAGGGTTAAAAGCACGAGCTCCGATTATGATAACAAGCAAGATGAATAAAACTAATAAAACAGCAGCTCCATATCCAGAACCATAACCATAGCCACATTGATTACCACAACCATAACCTTGGTATCCACCATAGTAATACATAAAATACCTCCTTTGTTATAATATTTTATTAAAAATAAATATATATGTGCATTACAATATCCTAGATTGTAATTTAATAATGATTATGGTATTATTATAGTAGGTGAAATGATGAAAGCTATTATTAATAAAACAAAAGAACTTATATCTAAAACAGATAAAATTTTATTAGTTTTAACAACTATTTTATTTTTATATGGTTTGTTAAATATAACAACAGCTTCATCACGAGAAGCTGTTATCATGTATGAAGAATCAACCTATTATTATTTTTTCAGACAACTAATAATGCTAATAATAGGACTAGTAGGATCGTTTTTCATAATAAATTTAAACACAAAAAGTTATAAAGGACTAATACCACTAGCATACATAGCAGTACTATCGATGGTTTGTTTATTATTTCCCTTCGGGATAGAAGTAAATGGAGCTACCAATTGGCTGCCATTACCCGGAATAGGAACAGTACAACCAAGTGAATTTTCTAAACCGATAATGATAGTATTATTTGCTGTTATGTTTGATCAAAATTATAAGTTGTTAAAATCAGATAATCCAAATCGATATAAAATAATTGGAATCATCATATTCTTAGCACTATTAATACCTTTTTTAACTTTCATTCAAATTGATTTTGGTAGTGTTTTAATAATGTTAGGAACTTTTGGTGTAATGTTCCTAGCCGGACCAATAAAAAAAATTGATAAATTAAAAGTATTTGGAATAGGACTAGGACTAGTGGTAGTTTTTGCCGCCCTTATAGTTTTAAAACAAGGTTATTTATTTAATGATGCTCAGTTAAGCAGATTTAATTATTTTAATCCCTGTTCTAATTATGAAGACAATGGGTACCAAGTATGTAATAGTTTTATAGCACTAAGTGAAGGAGGAATGTTTGGAGTAGGAATCGGTAAAAGTCGCCAAAAATACTCGTATATTCCAGAACCACATACTGATAGTATCTTTGCAATCATAGCCGAAGAAAATGGTGTGTTAGGTAGTAGTTTAATCTTACTAACTTTAATTGTAGTTATTTATAGAATTTTAAAAATAGCCCAAAAAACAACTAATCTTCAAAATTATTATATCTGCATTGGAATTGCTACTTACATCTTCCTTCATATTTTTATTAACCTAGGAGGAATGTTTGGATTAATACCATTAACAGGAGTACCATTACCATTTTTATCCTATGGAGGAACATACGCTATTTCTTTAATGTGTTCTCTTGCCGTAGTTCAAAGAATAAATATTGAAAATAAAAAAATAAAAAAGACACCATAAAGTGACAAAATAATGGTCTTTTTTTTTATACAATAAACTTAGGTGATAATATGAAAGTTTATTTAGATTTAATAATGATACTTAATTTTTTTATCGATTTTTTATTACTATGTACAGTTAATACACTCTTAAAAAGAAATGTTAGTATCTATAAAATTATAGCGGGAGCTTTTATAGGAGGCTGTAGTACAATATTACTGTTTTTAAAAGTCACTAATATAATTTTATTGTTATTTAAATTTATTATCAGTTTAATAATGGTTCTTATTACATTTCAATATAATTCATTTATATATACATGTAAAAATCTAATATACTTGTATAGCTCAAGTATAATTTTAGGTGGTTTTTTATACTTTTTAGATCTTCAAACCAATTATACCGATTTATCGCTTAATTTAATGGTATTAGTCATATTTTGTCCATTTATACTATATATTTATATCAGGCAAGGAATGTGGTTAAAAACTAATTATAGTAACTATTTTAAAGTGGTTTTAAAACATAATAATACTGAATACCAACTAAATGCCTTTTTAGATACCGGTAACAAATTAACCGACATATACACCAATAAACCAGTGATCTTAATAGATAAAAATATCGATTTAGATAAATACTTTTTTATTCCATATCAAGGGATAAATCAAAATGGTTTAATCAAATGTTTTAAAGCTCAAAGTTTAGAAGTAAATAAAAAAATATATAAAAATGTCATAATAGGAATACTAGAACACAAAATAAAGATTGATGGAATAAACTGTTTGTTAAACTATAAATTAAAGGAGGATTTATGTTAAAAAAAATCAAAGAAATTATATTAAAAATAATAACAAAAGAAATATTTTTCGTAGGAAGCACCGATAAACTTCCCGAACCACTAACTAAAGAAGAAGAAGTGTCATATGTTTTAAAATCAATGGAAAATGATATTGAAGCCAAAAATAAACTAATAGAACATAATTTAAGACTAGTAGTCTTTCTATCAAAAAAATATGAGAATACCGGTTTAGACTTAGAAGATTTAGTCAGTATCGGAACAATCGGATTAATAAAAGGAGTAAATACATATAAATTAGATAAAAATATAAAACTAGCCACGTATTGTTCAAGATGCATAGATAATGAAATATTAATGTACTTAAGAAAAAATAAAAAAAGAAGAACTGAAGTAAGTTTTGAAGACAGTTTATCATACGATTCTGAAGGAAATGAATTACACCTAGAAGATATTTTAGGAACTGATTTTGATATTGTTACCAAAGGATTAGAAATTGAAACTAATAAAAAAATGCTATATGAAGAAATAGTTAAATTAAATAAACGCGATAAAGAAATTATGATACTAAGATATGGTTTATTTAATCAAAAAGAATTAACTCAAAAAGAAGTAGCTTTAAAGTTAAATATAAGTCAATCATATATATCACGGATAGAAAAAAAAGTTATCAAAAAATTACAACTTTTAGATAAATAAAACGAAAAAACATTCGTTTTTTTTAAATTAATATGATAAAATAATAATAGGTGAGAAAATGAATAATATAACTAAAACAATTTTAAGTATTCCAATAATTTTAATAGCTCTTTATTTCAGTAAATTTATAGGAATTATATTAATAATTACACGCTTATTATTAATAAAAAAAAATCACATCAAAACTTTTATCTTTTTCATAATTTTAGGATTATTAATCTATATCCCTCAACTAGTAAATCTTGTTAATGGAGATATAGTAGCATCAGTCATAAATAATCAATATTACCCTGATTTTAAAAAATACGCTAATTTCTTAATAGGTTTAGGAATTGTTTTCATAGTAATATCAAGCATAGTAGAAAAAATAACACGTGATATGCAAATGAAACTTCAAAGTTTAATGATAGGTAAAATGCAACAAGAAAGAGAAATAACAAAAGAAAATGATTTGAAAATCAAAGAAAAACAATTGAGAGCCAAAACAACTAATGTCATCATATGCGAAAATTGTGGAGCAGATAATATAGTTACAGAAAAAGTAGGAGTTTGTAAATATTGTCGTAGTAATTTAGAAAATAAATGAATATAATATTTCATATTGACGTTAATAACGCCTTTTTATCATGGACAGCAGTAGATCTTCTACAAAATGGAAGTAAGTACGACATTAGAAATTCTTATGCAGTAATAGGTGGTGATGAAACTGCTAGAAGAGGAATTGTAGTAGCTAAATCCACACCCTGTAAAAAATTAGGTATATATACTTCAGAAACATTATTTTCAGCTAAAAAGAAATGCCCAGCTCTAAGAGTTTTTACCCCTAATTATAAACTATATTCAAAAATGAGTAATGATTTATTTAACTTAATATCTCAATATACAAACGATATTGAAATAGCTTCGATTGATGAGTGTTATTTAGATTATGGAAAAATAAAAAATCTTTATGGCGATGAAATGGAGTTTGCTAAAAAACTTCAAGAAGAAATAAAAGAAAAATTAAAATTCACAGTCAATATTGGAATTGCCAATAATAAATTATGCGCTAAAATGGCCAGTGATTTTTCCAAACCATTTAAAATACATACATTGTATGATTATGAAATAAAAGAAAAATTATATCCTTTAAAAGTTGGAGAATTACACGGGATAGGAACAAAAACGAGTATAAGATTAAATGAATTAAATATTAATACCATAGAAGATTTAGCCAAAGCATCAGAGGAGTTACTTTATAAAAATTTCAAAAATAGAGGTCAATATTATAAAAATATAGCAAACGGAATAGATGATTCAAAACTTGAAATTGAAAGAGAATTAGATTCAATTAGTAGTGAAACAACCTTACAAAATGACATCAAAGAAAAAATGCAAGTATACAATGAATTATTAAAAATAAGCACCATAATAGGCGCAAGAATTAGAAAAGAAAAAAAATACGCCTATGTAGTTTGTATCATATTAAAAGATAATTTCTTCAAAAGAAAAACGCATCAAAAAAAAATAATTAATCCCGTTAATAGTGACGAAGAAATATTTAAATTAGCCAAACAAATTTATGACGAAATGAATAATCAATCTCCAATCAGATTAATAGGAATAAAATTAGATAAATTAACAGACAAAAAAATCTATCAACCCAATCTTTTTGAACAAGAAGAAAAAACTGAAATTGATGACGTACTAGACAATCTAAAAAACAAATTTGGAACTAAAGTAATATCAAAAGCATCATTAAAAGATTTTAAAAACAAAAAAGAATAAGTGACAATTGTTCTTTTTTTTGATATTATTAATAGAGGTGATATTATGCTTTATAGCTCAGTAGAAAATAAAAAAATCAAAGAATTAAAAAAACTTCATACCAAAAAACATCGAGATTTAAATAATAAGTTTTTAATAGAAGGGGAACACCTTATATTAGAAGCAGATAAATATGGATATTTAGAAGAAGTTTTAGTTTGTGAAAAAGATATAAAAGTAAATTCGATAAAAAATGAAATGACACACCAAGTGGCCAAAACACTAACCCAACTAGATACTCCATCTAATATAATTGGTGTTTGCCGAAAAGTACCTCAAAACAAAATAAAAGATAAAGTATTATATTTGGATGGAATCCAAGACCCAGGTAATTTAGGAACTATTATAAGAAGTTGTGTAGCCTTTGATATTGATACATTAATATTAAGCCCTGATTGTGTTGATTTATATAATAGTAAAGTAATAAGAGCAACTCAAGGATTAATATTTAAATTAAATATAATTATAGAAGAAAATAGTGTCTTAAATGAATTAAAAAAAACTCATAAAATCATCGGAACTAAAGTAAATGGTGGAAAAAGTATAAAAGAACTTGAAAAAGTTTCAAAATTTGTTATAATAATGGGCAATGAAGGAAAAGGAATGTCCAAAGAATGTGAAAATAAATGTGATGAATTAATTTTTATCGATATGAATCAAGATTGTGAAAGCCTTAATGTAGGTGTTGCCACAAGTATTATCTTATATGAAATGAGGGATTAAAATGAAAATATTAATAGGGAAGATAGTTAATACTCACGGACTAAAAGGTGAATTAAGAATTTTATCTGAGTTTAAATACAAAAAAGAAGCAATAATTAAAAATCAAAATATCTTAATAGATAACGAAGAATACAAAATAACTTCAACACGACCTCATAAACAATTTGAAATGATATTCATCGAAGGATTTAATAATATAAATGATGTTTTAAAATTTAAAGGAAAAAATGTTTATGTAAACAGAGAAAATTTAAAAATTAATGGAGTTATTAAAGAAGATATTATCGGGTTTGTAGTAAAAGAAAAAGAAAAAACTATCGGAAAAGTAACTGATTTACTTAACAATCATCAAGAATTATTAGTTATAGATAATGATAAGTTAATCCCGTTTGTCGATAATTTCATCAAAAAAGTAGATAAAGAAAATGAAACAATTGAAGTAGAATTAATAGAGGGATTAATCGATGAAAATTGATGTTCTAACTTTATTTCCTGAAATGTTTGAAAATTTCGTAACCACTTCAATCATAAAAAAAGCTATCAATAACAACCAAGTTGAAATAAACTTTCACAACTTTCGTGATTATAGTACTAATATCCACAAAAAAGTTGATGACTATCCATGTGGTGGGGGCGAAGGAATGGTTTTGATGTGTCAACCAATCTTCGATTGTTTAAAACAAATAAAAACAGAACAATCAATAACAATATTACTAACCCCACAAGGACAAGTATATAAACAAAAAAAAGCCTATGAATTAGCTTTGAAAAAACATATAATATTAATATGTGGGCACTATGAAGGATTTGATGAAAGAATCCTTTCCCAAGTAGATTTAGAATTATCAATCGGTGATTACATTCTAACTGGTGGTGAAGTAGCAAGCATGGTAATAATTGATAGTGTCGTAAGACTAGTAGATGGAGTAATAAAACAAGAAAGTCATGAGAACGAATCATTTCAAAATAATTTATTAGATTACCCAGTCTACACCAAACCAATAGATTATGAAGGTATGAAAGTCCCTGAAGTGTTATTATCAGGACACCATAAAAATATAAATGAATGGCGATTACAAGAACAAATAAAAAAAACTAAAAAAAATCGTCCCGATTTATTAGGAGTTGATTAAAATGAATTATTATATTTCTAAAGAAAATAAAAATAAAGAAATAGTTATTATGGATATTGAAAATAAAGGGCTGAAAATCAAACCCAAAAACGAAATTAATTATCCAGGAATTAAAGTCAATTCAATGGTACTGATAAAACCATCTATGATTGAAAAAATTTTAAAAAGAAAAATAAAAACTCGTTTAGAGATGTATCTTAATTTTGCTATGAATTGTGATGAAGATGATGATACAGATACAAGATATGCCTTAGATGACATAGCGAGATACCGAAAAACTGTAAACGAAAAATATATTAACTATTTAAGCAAAAAATATTTAGTAGTTTTAAATAAAAAAATTGATATTTTAGAAAATGAATTCCAATCTAAAATTCAAGAAAAAGATTTTGAAAAAGAAGCAGAACAAGTTAACAACAGGTCAAGATAATATCTTGCTTTTTTTTTATATAAGTGTTAAAATTAAGAAGAACATAAAGAGGTGTTATATGAAAAATCAAACAATTAAAATAATTGCATTTTTAGTATTAATATGTGCAGGAATATTCTTTTTAGAAGGAAAAGTACTTGCAACATCAGGGGATTCATCTTCTGAAGGACAAACTGGTATGCATTGTACGCCTGAAATGTGTTGGCCATCAGTGCCATCTGGTTCTGGAACATCAGCTCGTGCTATGCGTATGTCCTTGATTGACGTTCATGGTAATTACTACGGAGGATCTTCTAGTATTAATATCATTGATAATGCTACAAGATTAAACGGTGTCCAAAGTTATAACTATAGTTATTGGACAACAAATTGTAATAAAGTGTCATATTTAAAAGGAAAATGTAACTATGGTGATCCAACTTCAGGGAAAGTAACATTTGCTGATATAGGAACGGTAGATTCAATTTTTAAATCAGTTGGTGTCGATAATTTTAGTTCATCACTTAGTAATTTTAATATTTCTAAGATTGTAGGCGACTTAGAAGGCGCTACTGATGTAATGGGTGGTTTAACTTTTATAAAAGAAATGTTTAAGTTAAGTCAATCAGATATAACGTATTTAATCGAAAATCCAGAAAAATTAAAAGAATTATGGATAGTATTTGAACCAGCTACATTATACAGATTGGAAAGAAACTATTATTTCGGAACAGCTTATGAATTGGCCAATTTCAGTGTAAATGGAAATAAATATACTGGTTCACTTATGAATAATCAAATGCCTTGTGCATCATATGTAACCGGAGAAATACCAGGAAAAGCAACATTAATAGGTTACTCAGTTCCCGGTGCTTCAGATACTTCATATTTTAATGGAACAATTAATTATGAATCTGGTTGTGGCTTTATTCATCCAGACGTAACAGCATCAAATTCTGGTTATGGTATTGGACTTATTTGGATGCCACTTATATACGACGGTGCAGAATTTCATAGCGATTTAGCATATACTTGTGATGGTGTAGAAAGTTATTATAATGAAAAAAGGTTAGCTTATTTAACTTTAGAACAGATAAGAACTTTTGATTTTAGTGATTATAATCAATCATATGATGTTAATATTACGAATCAATGGTATGAAGACAATTGTTTTGAACGTAATAATAACTGCGATCCAAATGACCCAACTTGTGATGAGACGAATCCAAATAAATTTAATTGTACAGCTGCTTATAATGTTGGAACATGTGCAGATGGAGAAACAATTTCATACAAAGATAGTTCCGATGGGATAGTTGATGAAGCGTATTGGCAAAATTGTGTTTTTAATGATAATGGAAAATACGACATCGACAATCATAAAACATCAGAAGGAGCAACATATTCTTATAAAGATGAAAATTTAAGTAAAGCTTCAATGTATTGTGATGTTTATTGTGTTGAAGAGTTAACAACAAATCTAACTTCAACAGTACAAACAGTTAAAGCAGGAAATCATTTCCAAATTCAAACTAGTACCATAACTGGTTCTAGAACATGTCGAACTGAAACAATCGAGTGGGATGCTTTTAATTCAGATATGAATGCCGCTAATGCAGCAATAAAAAAAGCTTATGAAGAGCTTCGAGTAGAACAAAATAAACAAGCCGCAATAGATGCTGCAGAAGACGCTGGGACACTCAGCTATGAAAAAGATGTTTGTAAAATATGCGGTGAAGGAACCATAACATCAAAAAGTGTCTGTACGCTTTACAATGGAACTTGGGAAGACGGAATGTGTAAAAAAGGTCCAGATGGAGAAGAACAATTCGCATCAGCGTGCACCATAGGTGATGGTTGTAAAGAAACAGGAAAAGAAACTTGGTATCGTGGTCTAAGTTGGTCTGGATATGGTAGTGTTGAGGGAGGTAGTACAGGTGATAGCACAGAAGAACCAACTGCTAATGTAGTAGGAAAAGAAACGAATTATAATACTAAAGTTGGTGAAGCCTACACAAATATTACAGCCATAAATAATTGTTCTTCAGGATGGAGTAAAGATTCAATATATAAAATTGATCCTGATGTGACACTAGAATATAGTGATGGTTATAATTATGAAATAAGTCTTGATTTAACACCAGAAAATGATGATAACAATACCACTACAACAACAACCTCACCTTCATTTTCTAGTGATTGTGTAAATACAACAGTAGGAGTTTATAATGTTAATAGCAATGGTGAGTTATATTATAGTCAAGAAACTGTTAGAAAATGTAGTTATTTTCAAGGAACAGTATCAGGATACACAGAATTGAAATTACCAGATGAATATTACCGATATGTTTTAAAAGACACATCATTGTCTATTCATGGAAAAGAACTTGAAGAAATGCTAAAAACACCAACATCAACAGGACTGACAATAAATTATATAGATATTGGATATTCTAACTTACCTGTATCATTCCAAGCTCAAAATGGAGTATATGGAGGTGATTCAAAAGGACAATATGATTATATTTATTCTAATTTAGGTCACATTGGTGATGGGCCTAGCTCAGTTGATTATTTTCTTGAGGAAGTTGATTCAGAAAATTATGGGACTTGGTCTTGTCAATTTAGAGTAACTAATGAAATAATAGAATGTCCACCAGGCGATCAAACTTGTAGTGGTGAAACAATATGCCCTGTCGGGGATCCTGATTGTTACGAATGCGAATTCTTATGTGGTGATGATTATGTATGTTTAGAAAATTGTACTAATTGTGTTGAAAAATGTGGTTCAGACACGACTTGTATTGCAAAATGTACTAACATGACTACAATACCAGATACTGACGGCGGTGGCGGTAGTGGTGAAGGTTGGCTAATATATCGTCCAATTGATTTATATGATCCATTCCCAGATTTAAATGCCAATGGAAGAAGTACTGGATATAACTGGTGTTTTGAAGGAAACTGTGCAAATGACGAAAAAAATCCAGTAGTTGATTATGCTATATTAAATAATAGAGGTGTAGTAGGAGATGATTTATACTATGGTGAAAATGCTGAGCCAATGTATACATTTGAACTTACTCCCGATATAATAAATCAAATAAGAGCATATAACGATATAAACGATTATGGAAGTTATGTTGGAAAAGATAGTAAAGGTCACTACTATGATTTTAGATGTAATACTGGAACAGGAGAAGCATGTATCAGTGAATACTTAACTCACTTAATAGATATAACAGGAGCTTTAAATGAGCCTGGAACATGTGTTGATCCAAACACAAGAAACGAAAATAAACCATCAGTTTTTGAAGGATGTCGTTATCCAGATGGTGTAAAACCAGAAATGGAGGTTAATTAACCTTCTTTTTTTGTGCAAAAAAAAACGCTTATGCAGCTAGTTTTTTTAAGATTCTTGCTTCTCTCGCGCTTGTTTTAATTCTTATACCATTGATTGTAAAAATTTGCATATTAGGTTTTCTTGAATGCTTAGTCGCACGGTTAGAGTGTGATCTTTTGTTACCTTTTAAAGGTTTTTTATTTGTTACTTTAACTGCCATGATAAACTCCTCCTTAAAATTTGATTGCTTATTCATTTTACTATATTCTACCTAATAAGTCAAATAAATCTTTAAAAAAACTCAAAAATATAGTAAAATTGTATTAGGGAGGTATATCATGGAACCAATTTTTATAAAAACTGAAAATTCTTTACTAAAAAGCTTAATAAAAAATAAAGATTTAGTTGATTACGCTCTTTTAAAAAACATCAAAGTTTTAGGAACAATAGATGAAGATTTATTTGGAACAATGGAATTTTATAACTTATGTAAAAAAAACAACATTAAACCAATTATAGGACTATCTATTTATGATATTTATTTATATGCAAAAAACTATGAAGGTTATAAAAATCTTATAAAATTAAATACTATAAAAAAAGAAACAACAATTACAATTGAAATATTAAAACAATATAAGGATAACTTAGTATGTGTAGTACCTAATAAAACCGATTATCAATTATTTGAATTTTATGAAAATTTATACCAGGGATTTGATAATGAAAAAGACAATTACGTCTATTGTAATGAAATATTATACTTAGAACAAACAGACTTCGAATATTTCACATATTTAGATGCCATTGCCAGTGGAACAGAATTAAATCATTTAGATTATAACGATAATTACCTTGAAAAACATATCAATAACAATACAACAAAAGAAATTATAGCTATGTGTAATTTAGAAATCAAAACAAACAATAACTTACTCCCAATATACCCATGTGAAGACAGCTATACATATTTAAAACAATTAGTTAAAGAAGGACTAAAAAAAATATTCGGTGAAACAGTAAATATTAATTATATAAATAGAATTAAATATGAATTAGATATAATAAATAAAATGGGATTTTGTAATTACTTTTTAGTTGTATGGGATTACACTAAATATGCTAGAGATAACAATATATTATTCACCTGTAGGGGAAGTGCTGCTGGAAGCTTAATAGCTTACTGTTTAAATATAACTGAAGTAGACCCGATTAAGTATGATTTATACTTTGAAAGATTTTTAAATCCAGAAAGAATCAGTATGCCTGATATTGATATCGATTTTGAATATACTAAAAAAGATGAAATTATAAAATATTGTATAAATAAATATGGATTAAAAAAAGTCGCACCAATCATTACATTCGGAACACTTGGAACCAAACAAGTAATTAGAGATGTAGCTAAATGCTTAAATATTGATAGTAA
>CAYJJY010000007.1:0-8902 GCA_964370615.1 uncultured Muribaculaceae bacterium | reverse complement strand
TTATTAGCTCTAAAAAATTTAACTCTTTTAAATGATTGTTTAAAAGAAGTAAACCTAGATTTAAAAGATATACCATTAAACGATAAAGAAACATTAGATATATTTAAAAAAGGAGATACCTTAGGAATATTCCAATTTGAATCTGAAGGTATTATCGAAACATTAAAAAAAATCAAAACAACCCATTTTGATGATATAGTAGCAACTATAGCTTTATATCGTCCAGGACCAATGCAATTTATAGATACATACGTAAAAAGAAAAGAAAAAAAAGAAAACGTCGATTGCATTAGTAAAGATATTGAACCAATAATAAAAAGTACCTATGGAATAATTGTTTATCAGGAACAAATAATGAAAATAGCCAATACCATGGCAAGTTATTCTTTAGGAGAAGCAGACTTACTAAGAAAAGCAGTTAGTAAGAAAAAAGAAGATATAATTTTAAAAGAAAAAGAAAAATTTATAAAAAATTCTATCAAAAACGGTTATGATTTAAAAATAGCAACTGATGTATATGAAATGATTTTAAAATTTGCTTCCTACGGATTTAATAAAGCCCATTCAGTTTCCTATGCACAAATAGCATATCAAATGGCCTATATTAAATGTCACTATCCTAATGTGTTTTTAAAAAACTTATTATCACTTACAATCGGAAGCGAAGCAAAAACCAATGAATATATTAATAATTCCAATGTTAAAATAAGTAAACCCGATATCAACTTATCACAAACTGATTATCGTTTTAATGACAATGAAATAATATTTCCTTTCACCAACATAAAAGGAGTAGGGAAAACAATAGGAAATACAATACTAGAATTAAAAAAAGATAAGTTTATAGACATCTTTGATTTCTTTCAAAAATGCGGAAAAAAATTAAATAAAAATGTAATTATTAATTTAATAAAAAGTGATTGTTTTAGATGTTTTGACATAAACCAAAAAACCTTAGAAAATAATTTAGAAATACTAATTAATTATAGTGAGCTAGGAAATTTAGTTGACGATTTATTAAAACCAGAATTAGAAATTCATCCAGAATATAGTAACCAAGAACTTTTAAAAAGAGAATTTGAGGTGTTAGGGACATATTTATCGCAACATCCAGTATTAGAATATAAAAAGAAACATCAATATATTAATATAAATGAAGTAGCAAATCATTTTAATAAAACAGGTTACTTCATAATCATTGCTGATAAATTTAAAAAAATAGTTAACAAAAAATATGAAGATATGGGATTCATAACCGGAAGTGACGAAACAGGAACAATCGATTTTATAATGTTCTCAAACGTTTACATCCCAATTGACACTAATAATTTATATATTATCGAAGGTAGAGTTGAAAAAAGATTTGATAAATATCAAGTTATTGTTTTAAAAATAAAAAAAGTTAATTAAAATATATATTTTTAGAGTGATATTTGATATTATATATATAAAGTCTAGGAGGAAAAAATGAAAAAAAATGCATTCACATTAGTCGAATTACTAGCAACCATAGTAATAGTAGCAGCAATAGCTTTATTAATAAGCTTCTCAGCACAATCAATTTTAAGTAGTAATACAGATAAAGCTTATGAAATTCAAATCGACAATATCAAACAAGGAGCTAAAAATTGGATGAGTTCTAATTTATTTTCAATGCCTAAAGAAGGCGACTCGATAAAAATAACTCTAGGCCAACTTAAAAGCGAAGGTTTCTTAGCAGATGAAATCATCAATCCTAAAAATGATGAACCATTTTCTGATAATTTAGAAATTAAAATAACCAATCAAAATGGAGAATATATAATAGAATTGATAGGAATATAATTAAAGGGGTGATTAAATGAATAGTATAATTGATATCGGAATAATTATAATAATATTGTTTGGTGGAATCTTAGGATTTAAAAGAGGATTTACATATGCTTTAATAAAAGCAGCAGGTACAATAGCAATTGTAGTCATAGCTTTTCTATTTAAAGATATAATATCAAATTTTTTATATGAAAATTTACCATTTTTAAATTTTGGATTATTTAAAAACATCGAAGTCTTAAACATTTTATTTTATGAATTTTTAGCGTTTTTAATCTTATTTATAATTTTAAAAATAGTACTACACTTAGTTTTAATGACATCTAAATTATTTGAAAAAATCTTAAGTGCAACCATAATCTTAAGTATACCATCAAAGTTTTTAGGGTTTTTTGTAGGATTAATTCAATATTACATCATAACATTCATTATCTTAATTTTAACACTAAACTTCATTGATATAAATTCGACAGTAGCCAACACAATAGTTAAAGATACACCAGTACTATCGGATTTATTTACTGAATCAGTAGGTGTTTTTGAAGAATTTAAAACATTGAAAGAGCAATATAGCGATAAAACAATAAGTGAGTATCAATTTAACGTAAATGCTATTAACTTATTCTTAAAATATGATATAATAAGTATTGAATCAGTTAACCGCCTAATTGAACTTGAAAAAATCAATTACGACGATTACAAAGAAGCTTTAGAACAATATAAAGGAGAATAGTATGGAAAAATTAAATAAAGAAAATTTTAAAAATTTTATAGACAAAGATTATGTATTAGTAGATTTTTACGCTGATTGGTGTGGACCATGTAAAATGTTAAGCCCAATTTTAGAAGAAATAACAAATATTGAAGTAGCAAAATTAGATGTTACAGCCGAAGAACAAATCGCTAAAGAATATAGCGTAATGACAATACCAACACTAATTCTATTTAAAAAAGGTCAAGAAACTGACCGTAATATAGGATTTGCATCTTTAGAAGAAATTAATACTTGGATTGAAAAAAATAAATAATGCAACGTTATTTTTCCAATGAATTAATTGATAATAGTTTTCTTTTAAGTGAAGAAGATATGTACCATATAAAAAAAGTTATGCGAATGAACAATGGCGAAAAAATTGAGGTTGTTCATAAGCAGGAACTTTTTTTAACCAGTTTAAAAGATAATAAAGCAGAAATAATAGAAAAAATAAACAGTAATTATAAAAATAAAAGTATTACCTTATGTATTCCTTTATTATCAGATCAAAAGATGAGTTTCGTTTTTCAAAAAGCCACAGAACTAGGAGTATCAAAAATAATTCCAGTCCTGATGGAAAGAAGTGTTGTAAAATTAAAAGATGAAGAAAAAAAAATAGTACGCTGGCAAAAAATATGTAAAGAAGCCAGTGAACAATCTAAAAGATTAGATATCCCTGAAATTACAAATGTAACAAAATTAAAAGATTTAAACTTAAACGGATTAAAAATAATGTGTAGTACAGTAAATAAGGATAACACCTTGAAAAAAGTACTAGCACAAAAATATGATGAAGTTACGATAATAGTTGGACCAGAAGGTGGACTAACAAATAAAGAAGAAGAAATATTAATAGAAAAAGGATTTACACCTACAACATTAGGTAGTAATATATTAAGGGTTGAAACAGTTCCTATAGTTTTATTAGGAATATTAAATTATGAAATGATGGAGTGGTAAAAATGGAATATATAATGCTAGCTGTATGTGTAATTATTGTAATAATTTTAATAATATTAGTTGCAAGCTTAAAAGAAAAAAAAGTAAAACCAATTGATCTGGAAAAAATAGAAGAACAAAAATCAACACTAGAAGAAGTTTTACAAACATTAGAGCTATCTGAAACAACAGAAAGACAATTAACTAGTTATGAACAAGAACAAGAAGATACAGCAATTATAAGCTATCAAGAATTAGTAAAAGCAGTAGAAGAAAAGAAAAAAGGACTAAGCCCTGAAGATATGAAAATTATAAATGATAATCAAAATAAAACACAAGCTAATCACACAAGTTTAGATATAACTGAGCAGTTAGAAACATATGAAAACGAAGATTATCACACAAATTTAGATATTACTGAACAATTAGAAATATATGAAAAAGAAGATTATCCCGAAGAAAAACCACTACCAATAATTTCTGAAAACCACAACCAAACCATAGAAATTCAAACCTTTGAACAAGAAGATTTCACACCATTTGCCTATGAAAATAATAGTATAGAAATCACACCAATAGAAGAACAAGAGATAAATTTTCAAACAGAAATAAAAATGCAAGAACCAGAAAAAAAACGTTTTAAAAACAGTGAATTTATTTCTCCAATATTTGGGAAAGATAAAAAAGATGAAGAATTCTTAAAAGAACTAAAAGATTTTAGGAGCACACTATGATTTTTTACATACACACATTAGGATGTAAAGTAAATAGCTATGAATCTAAAGTAATGAGTGATACTCTAATTAATAATGGATATAAAAAAGGAAGTATTGATGATGCGAATATCGTTATTGTCAATACTTGTTTTGTTACTAACGTTGCAGAAAAAAAATCCTTACAAATGATTAGAAAGTTTAAAAAAGAAAATAGAATCATTATAGTAACAGGATGTTTAAGTCAAGTAAAACCAGAAGCATTAGAAGATGTTGATATTATTTTAGGAAATCAAGACAAAAGCAAAATAGTAGATTATATAAAAGAATACCAAGGACAAACAATAACTAAACTATATGATTTAAATAAAATGGAATTTGAAGAAATGAAACTAAACAACTTTGATAAAACTAGAGCATTTGTTAAAATTCAAGACGGCTGTGAGAATTTTTGTACTTACTGTATAATTCCATATACAAGAGGAAAATTAAGATGTAAAAGTAAAGAAGATGTTATTGAAGAAATAACTAATTTAGTATCTAATAATCATAAAGAAATAGTTTTAACAGGAATTCACACCGGAAGCTACAAAATAGGTGATTACACATTTACTAATTTGATCAAAGATATTTTAAAAATAAAAGGCTTAGTTAATTTAAGAATATCATCAATTGAAATTAGTGAAATAACAGATGAACTTCTAGATATGTTTTCTAAAAATAAAGTTTTAGCAGATCATATCCATATTCCACTACAATCAGGAAGTAATGAAATATTAAAACAAATGAATCGTAAATATGATAAAGAGTATTTTATAAACAAAGTTAATAAAATTAGAAGTTACCGACCAACAATCTCTTTAACAACCGATGTCATAGTTGGATTTCCAGGCGAAACAGATGAATTATTTGAAGAAACAATCGAAACAATCAAAAAAGCAAATTTCTCAAAAATTCATGTCTTCCCTTACTCACAAAGAGAGGGAACTGTTGCCGCTAAAATGGAAAATCAAATATCAGAAGTTATAAAAAAACAAAGAGTACGAAAACTATTAGATATATCACTAGAACTAGAACAAAATTACATGAAAAAATTCTTACAACAAGAAGTGATAGTCATTCCAGAAGTATATAAAGACGGATATCTAATAGGTCATACTACTAATTATTTATCAGTAAAATTTAAAGGTAATGAAAAACTTTTACACGATTGCGTTAATGTTAAACTAGAAGAAATGAAATATCCTTTCATGATAGGAAGTGAAAAATAGGGAAACCTATTTTTTAATTTAAATAATAATCTTAAAATAACATAATCAATTTACAAAAATATAAAAATAGTTTATACTTAATATGAAAGGATAGATAAAAATGGAAGAAACAATATTTAGAGCTTACGACATAAGAGGAACCTACGGAAAAAACTTATTCAATGAAACAGCATATACAATTGGAAAAGGTTTTGGTAGTTATATAAAAAAAATGAATAAAAAGAAAGTGTTAGTGGGGTATGATAATAGACTATCCTCACCAACACTAGCTCATAATTTAATGATGGGTTTAGTATCAACTGGAGTAGAAGTTATTAATATCGGATTAGTCACAACACCAATGTTTTATTTCGCACGTTATAAATTAGATATCTGGTCAGGAATCATGTTAACCGCATCACATAATCCTAAAGATGATAATGGATTTAAAATATCTTTTGATGAACGAGGAAATGCCCTAGGTGATGAAATTACTGAATTCAAAGAATTTATTAAAAAAGGTCAATTTGAAATTGGTTCAGGAAGTATAAAAAAAGTTGATATCAAAAATGATTACATCAACTTAATAACTAATAATATCCACTTAGACAAAAAACTAAAAGTAGTCTTTGACGGTGGAAATGGAACATGTGGAATAGTTTTAGAAGAAATATTAAAAAAACTAAACATTGAATATGATTTGTTATATTGTGACAGCGACGGAACTTTCCCGAATCATCACCCAGACCCAGCTGATTCTAAAAACTTATATGATTTACAAAAAAGAGTAGTCGAAAAATCATATGATTTAGGAATAGCTTTTGATGCAGATGGAGATAGAGTAAGATTAGTAGACCATGAAGGAAATATTATAAACAGTGATATCTTTATGATTATTGTATACCGTCATTTAAATCAAAATTTAAAAGTAAGAAAAGGATTATATGATGTTAAATGTTCTAAAGCATTAATAGACGAGCTTAATAACCTTAATATTGAAGGCATCATGAATAGAACCGGAAATTCATATCAATATCGAAAAATGAGAGAATTTAATCTAGACTTTGGAGGAGAATACTCAGGCCATATGTACTTTGGTGATCGCTTTAAAGTATTTGATGATGGAATTTATGCTGGACTAAGAATTGTCGAAATATTAACAAAAGAAAATAAAAGTTTAAAAGAATTAACTAAAAATATTCCAATATACTATTCAACTGATGAAATTAAAGTAATGACAACCGAAGAAAATAAAAAGATTATAGTAGAAAAAATAAAACAATATTGCATTAATGCTAATTATCAATACAATGATATCGATGGAGTTAGAGTAGAGTTTAGCGATGGATGGGCTTTAATTAGATATTCTAATACCGGAGCTTATATAACAGTAAGATATGAAGCAAACAAAGAAGAAAGATTAGAAGAAATAAAAAAAGAATTTACTGAAGTAATAAATTCTTATCTTTAATCTTTTTTTTATTTAGATTCAACAATTAATTTAATTGCTGTACGCTCATCGCCCTCAATTACAATATCTGTAAAAGCTGGGATACATACAAGATTCTTACCAGATGGTGCCACAAAACCACGAGCAATAGCAATAGCCTTAATCGCTTGGTTTAAAGCCCCAGCTCCAATAGCTTGAATTTCCACACATCCTTTTTCCCTGAAAATATTAGCCAAAGCTCCAGCCACTGAATTAGGATTTGATTTAGAACCTACTTTTAATGTTTCCATAATATTTATTTCCTCTCTTTCTATCATAATTAAATATATGAAAAATAAATGTTAATATGAAAAACAAATTATTAAAAGCCATTTTTATTTTTAAACAAATTTTTAGCTGTTTTAATTCGTTATATATCTGCTATAATATCTTTATACTATTCTACACAAAAAAACTTTAAAGAGTACACATATAACATAATAAAATTATATTTAAATACAAAATTTATAATTAAAATTTTTAACATATAATCAAAAACAAGCATATAATATTATATATCGAGAGATATAGCGGAAACTCGTAGGATTACGGTTTCCTTTTTTTTGATAAAAATAGTAAATGAAATTATGCAATGAATTATTTTAGCTATATACAAAACATGACAAAATTTGATATAATGAATAAGTAAGGTAGGTGATATAGTGAAAAAAACAATTGAATTATTAGTATTTATCGCAATAGTTTTTACTATATTTCCTTTAAGTATTAAAGGGTATGAACAAAAAAATATGGAAGTTTTAGATGGTGGAGTTTCAGTTAGAAACGAACCAGCTATAACAGGTGAAAAATTAGAGTATTTTAATGCCGGAAGAATTGTTACAGTAGTTGATGAAATAGCTCCAAGTGATGATTCATGCGCAGGAAATTGGCTGAAAATAATTTATAAAGAAGATTTTGCTTATAGTTGTTCAGCATTTTATAAAGATGTAGTAATAACAGAAGAACCAGATGCAAATTACACATTTCAAACAGAATTAGAAAAATTTCCAGCTGACTATCAAAAAATATTATTAGAATTACATGAGATATATCCAAACGCAGTTTTTGTCAGAGTCGATGCAACAAATAATACAGCAGATATTAATGGTTCTTATTTAATGGACTTTTCAACAGCTGTTTATTATGAAAGTTATTCATATAATAAAAGTTTGATTTGGGACAGTAATAATTCAAGAGATGGTTTAAAAAATCTTGATACATATAATCCAGTTACAAATACATTTGATAATTCGTTCTCCGGTGGAGGAGCAAACTGGTATTCAGCTAGTCCTGAAATAGTAGCATATTACCTTGATTCTAGAAACTTCTTAGACGAAGTAAATGTATTTATGTTCGAAAGTTTAATGTATAATGAATTTATTCATACCATAGATGGTGTTGAAAAAATATTAAAAGGTAGTTACATGGAATTCGAAACAGTCGATAATACGGGTAAATCATTTGCTGAAGTAATTATGGAAGCAGCAAAAGAATCACAAGTAAGTCCATACCATTTAGCTTCAAGAATAAGACAAGAAGTCGGAAGTACTAGAAGTGGACTAGTACTAGGAACATATCCGAGTTACCCAGAATTCAATGGGTATTATAATTATTACAACATTGGCGCAACAGGAAGTCAAGATCAAATTATAATAAACGGACTAGCTAAAGCAGTTCTAGAAGGATGGAACTCTGAAACAGCCGCTATTATCGGAGGCGCTAATTGGATATTAGATGGATATATAGAATATGGTTTAGATACCAATTATTTTCAAAAATGGGATGTTTTATGTCAAGGATACACCAACTGCTTTAATTACCAGTATATGCAAAATATTGAAGCACCATATCACGAAGGACAAGCTACTTATAATGCATATATAAAAAGTTTAGAAAGTGAATTTTATAAAACACCATTTGTCTTTAAAATTCCAGTATATCAAAA
>CAYJJY010000006.1:31056-33689 GCA_964370615.1 uncultured Muribaculaceae bacterium | reverse complement strand
TTTTCCACAGCATAACAATATATTAACCTGAAATTGCAGTAGTTATATAAGTGTGATAAAATAATATTATTAATTAAGGAGGAAATTATGGAATTTTATTATTGTAAAAAATGTAATAACGTGATAATTAAATTAAATAACAAAAACGAAGTGACATGCTGTGGTGAGGAGATGACAGTACTTACACCAAATACTGTGGATGCATCATTTGAAAAACACGTACCAGAAATAACTGTGGATAAAAATATCGTAAAAATTAATGTTGGAAGTGCAGATCATCCAATGACAGAAGAACATCATATTGAATTTATAGTTTTGAAAACAGAAAGTAATACTCAAATAAAATATTTAAGACCAGATGAATTACCACGTACTGAATTTTATTTAGAAGACTCTGATTTTGAAGTTTACGCGTATTGTAATTTACACGGTTTATGGAAAGCTTAAAAAAGCTTTTTTTATTGTTATAATAATGAAAAAATGGTATAATTTATATACTATAAAGGAGAAACAATATGGAACCAAGAATGAATGAATTAATAGATATTATAAATAAAGCTAATTACGATTATTATAACTTAAATACATCTAATATTAGCGATCAAGAATATGATAGAGCAATGCAGGAATTAATATCACTAGAAGAAAAACACCCTGAATTAGTACAAAAAAATTCTCCAACTAAAAGAGTCGGGAGTACCATTATAGATAAATTTGAAAAAGTAACCCATGAAGTACCAATGTTATCTTTAGATAATGTATTTAATCGAGAAGAAGTTAAAAATTTTATTAGTAAGATAAACGAAGAAGAAAAATCAGAATATGTTTGTGAATTAAAAATAGATGGTATTTCAGTATCGTTAAGATATGAACAAGGTATATTAGTAAGAGCAGCGACAAGAGGAAATGGTGTAATAGGAGAAGATATTACCCATAACGCTAAAACAATAAGAACCATTCCTTTAAAACTAAAAGAAGAAATAGATATTGAAGTACGTGGCGAAATATATATGAGTAAAAAATCATTTAATGAAATAAATTTAATTAGAGAAAAAAATAATGAACCCTTACTAGCAAATCCTAGAAACGCAGCCTCAGGAACTATGCGCCAATTAGATAGTAAAATTGCAGCAGAAAGAAAGTTAGACTGTTTTGTCTACAGTACACCAATTCATACTAATAATACTCATTACAATTCACTATTAAATTTAAAAAAACTAGGATTTAATGTTAATCCACATATAAAAGTATGTAAAAATCACGATGAAGTCATGGAATATATCACAAACTGGACAGAAAAAAGAAATGACTTAGAATATGAAATTGATGGTGTTGTCTTAAAAGTAAATGACTATAAAACTCAAGAAAAATTAGGGTTTACAAGTAGAAGTCCAAAGTGGGCAACAGCATATAAATTTCCAGCAGAAGAAGTATTAACAAAATTAAAAGATATAATATTTACGATAGGAAGAACAGGACAAGTAACCCCTAATGCCGTATTAGAACCAGTAAGAGTAATGGGGTCTGTAATATCTAAAGCAACTCTTCATAATGAAGATTATGTCATAAATAAAAATATAATGATTAATGACACTGTAGCAATTAGAAAAGCAGGAGATGTAATACCAGAAATAGTTAATGTAATAAAAGAAAGAAGAACAGGTAATGAAATCCCTTTTGAAATGATAAAAAAATGTCCTATTTGTAATTCGGAACTAGAAAAGCAAGACACAAATTATTTTTGCAAAAATGATAATTGTGACAAAGTTAATATCGAAGCATTAATCCATTTTGTTAGCCGTGAAGCTATGAATATAGAAGGTTTAGGAGATAAAATAATTGAAGAATTTTATAACTTAAATTATTTAAAAGAAATAAAAGATATTTATAAGTTAAAAAATTATGAAACAGAATTAAAATCATTAGAAGGATTCGGACAAAAAAGTGTGGATAACATTTTAGAAAATATAGAAAAATCTAAATCAAATTCTTTAGAAAAACTTTTATTTGGACTTGGAATAAGACACGTAGGATCACAAACATCCAAAGCATTATCTAAGCATTTTGAAAATTTAGAAAATATAAAAAATGCAAGTTATGAAAATTTGATTTCAATTCACGACATAGGAGATAAAATAGCAGAGTCGTTGATAAAATACTTTGAAAATAATAATATTATTGAACAATTAGAAGAGTTCGATGTTAATTTTAATTATTTAAAAACACAAGAATCTAATATTCTTGAAGGCAAATTATTTGTTTTAACAGGGACTCTAGAAACAATAACAAGAAAAGAAGCAAAGAAAATAATTGAAGACTGCGGTGGAAAAACTGTGGAAAGTGTTAGTAAAAATACAGATTATGTAGTATTAGGAGCAAATGCTGGAAGTAAAAAAGAAAAAGCTGAAGCATTGAATATAAAAATATTAAGCGAAAATGAATTTTTAAATATGTGTCAGAATTAGGTTTGATAAATAAAATTTTTTTTGATATAATTATAAGTATGATATAGGGAGGTCAATATGAATAACGATATCAATCAAAACAATCAACTTGGAAATAACCAAGCAACCAATATACAACCAATGATGCCACAAGCGCCATCAGAACCAGTACAACCAATGATGCCACAA
>CAYJJY010000006.1:0-30956 GCA_964370615.1 uncultured Muribaculaceae bacterium | reverse complement strand
CCATCAGAACCAGTACAACCAATGATGCCACAAGCACCATCAGAACCAGTACAACCAATGATGCCGCAAGCGCCATCAGAACCAGTGAAAACTGCAACAATTGAAGATTATACAATTGGATCAGATGAGTTATTTAGTAATGCAGGTGAGCAAAATTTACAACAATTTGAAACTAATAAACAAGTTTCAACTCAAACTCCAGAAAATACAGATATTAATAACAGCATGGACGTAATGAATAATTTAAATAAACAAGAAGCAATGGAAGAAGCTTTATCACGAACTAACAAATATAGTCCTTTTGAAGCTCCAGTTTCTGAAATAGTAGAAGAAGAAAAACAAGAAGATAAAAATATTTTAGTATTCGTTATAATATTAGCAGTAATAATGTCTTTATTTATATTCTTCTTACCACAAATTTCAAATTTATTAGGTTGGTAATTTACCAATTTTTTTAGGAGGTGGACGATGACGTTCGATAATATAATAGATTTATTAAGAAATCTTTTAGATGTACTTATAGTGTGGTTTGCACTTTATTTCATCTTAAAAAGTGTAAGAAAAAATGTTAAAATGGTCCTTTTATTTAAAGGGATTTTAGTAATAGTAGGATTAAAATTAGTAAGTGAATTATTAGGATTAGCGACAATAGGATTTTTGTTAGATAATGTAATCCAATGGGGATTATTAGCCGTAATCATAATTTTTCAACCAGAAATCAGAAGTGTTTTAGAACATTTAGGTCGTAGTCAATTACTAGGTCGTCATAAAACATTAACAGTAGACGAAAGAGAAAAAGTTGTTTACGAAATCTCTAATTCACTAATTTATTTACAAAAAAATATGATTGGTGGATTAATAATAATTGAAAGAGATGACAGTTTAAACGATTACATAGAAAAATCAAAAAAAATATATGCAGATATATCAGCGGATTTATTAATTTCAGTATTCTTCCCAAATAATCCATTACATGATGGTGGAGTAATTATTCAAGGAGATAAAATTACAAGTGCTGGAGCAGTATTTCCAGTTAGTGATAGTGTGAAAATATCAAAAAGATTAGGAACTAGACATAGAGCAGCTCTAGGTATATCAGAAACAACAGACAGTATAGCAATAGTAGTATCTGAAGAAACAGGAAGAATATCTATGGCTGTAGATGGTGAATTAACTTATAATTTAAATTTAGATGAATTCAAATTGAGATTATTAGAAGAATTACGCCCTAAAAAAGAATCAATAATTGAGGAGGAAGTAAATGAAGAAGATAATGAAGACACTCAGTAATATTGGAAATTTTCTTCTAAACTTAATAAATAAATACTTAGTAGTTCCAATAAGTAAATTATTATTTCTTTTTAATAAAAAATTTGATAAACCAGGAAAACAAATTGAAAGCTGGTTATCAAAAACAAATACATTGTTATTTACATCATTAATATTTGCAGTAGGGATATTTATATATATAGATGCCCAAATCGTTAATTATGCTCAAAGTTCAGCACAAATATTATATGATCAACCAATTGAAGTATTATATGATCAAGACAGATATGTTGTTGAAGGTGTTCCAGGGGATGTTGACATTACCCTGATCGGTAATACCATAGATTTATATATTGCATCACAATCACCATCTAATGCTGTAACATTAGACTTATGGGGATTAAAACCAGGTAAACACGAAGTGGCGCTTACTTATAACAAAGCAGGTGGAAATATCAGCTACAGCGTAAACCCATCTTTTGCCACAGTAATTATATATGAAAAAATATCAGCAAGTAAAACTTTATCTGTTGATATATTAAATCAAGATAATCTAGATGAAAAATACATTATAGATGAAGTTAAATTATTAGAAAATGAAACAGTTATCAAAGGAGCATCATATAAAATTGATAGTGTAGCAAGTGTTAAAGCATTATTAGATGTAGATGTTTTACCAAGTTTTGAATTAGGTCAAACAGTAACCCTATCAGTACCATTAAAAGCATATGATGAAGCAGGTAATGTTGTGGACGTAGAATTAAGTCCATCAAAAGTTGAAGTAGAAGTAACAATATCTTCTCCAAGTAAACAAGTACCGTTACAAGTTATACCAGAAGGTGAAGTAACTTATAACATGGCTATCAGTAATTTAACAGTAAATGATAATGAAGATACATTAATTACTATTTACGGAACAAGTGAAGCCTTAGCCAATATAGAATATATACCAGTATATGTTAATGTTGATGGCTTAACTGAAAGTCAAGAATTTAAGGTTCAATTAGAAAAACCAGAAGGTGTAAAATCAATGAGTTTATCTAATGCAACAGTAAATGTTACGCTTAGTAGCGATATATTAAATAAAGACATTGAAAATATAGCTATCTCACATAGTAATCTAGGTGAGGACTACGGAGTAAGTCCAGTTGATGTTGAAAGTATTACCGTTAAATTAAAAGGTGAAACATCAGTAGTAAATCAACTAAGTGCAACAGATATTAAAGCAGTAGTAGATCTTCAAGGACTAGGTGTAGGAACACATGAAGTAGATGTTATTGTAAGCGGAACAGATCCAAAAGTACAATACCAATCATCAGTATTAAAAATTAAAGTTAGAATATTTGAAAAGTAGTTTATAAAACTACTTTTTTTTTAAAATAAAAAAATATGACTAATCATATTTTTTGTTATTCATAATATATCCAATCAAATCCAAACTAGCTGAAATAATAATAAACAGCCCAATAGTTTTATAAATTAAATTAGTAGCTATTAAAATATAAAAACCAACTAAAATCATTAAAATAGAAATAATCATAGTAGCAATAAATACTGTAAAATTATCTTTTTTAGAAAACGAATATATAGTTCTCATCACCCCATTATAGATTAATAAAATACCAATAATTAATCTAAAAACTGTCTCAATCACGTCAGCCAAAAACAAAGAAACTACAGCCAGTATTATAAAAATAATACTACTATAAAGTTGAGTTTTTTTAATAATATTCAAATTTTTCTTTGTTCTATAATAATTAAAATAATTCACACAACTTAAAATCAGAAAAAAACCTGATAATAAAAAAGAAATTACATCAACAACACCCTCAGGGTTAGTAAATAAAACAATTCCTAATAACAAAGTAACTAAGATATTGAAAATAGATTTTCTATTTGTATACTCAGCATAACTAATTTTCATAAAATCACCTAATAAAATTATACAACACTTTCACAAAGTTAGCAACATAAACAATTGACATGCATAAGTTTAAAAAGTATAATAAAAAGTGACCAATAAGGTAAAAAAGGAGAAAAAATGCTTAAATTAAAAAATATAAGAAAGAGTTATAAAACAGGTGAATTTGTACAACATGCCCTAAAAGGTGTGAACTTATCATTTCGTGATAATGAATTTGTTGCAATTTTAGGTCCATCAGGAAGTGGGAAAACAACAATGTTAAATATCATTGGGGGATTGGACCGCTACGATGAAGGTGATTTAATTATTAATAATAAATCAACAAAAAAATTTAAAGACAAAGATTGGGATAGTTATAGAAATAACTGTGTAGGATTTATATTCCAAAGTTATAATCTTATCTCACATATTTCAATTTTAGCCAACGTTGAAATGGGAATGACATTAAGTGGAATTTCAAAATCAGCTCGCCGAAAAAAAGCTAAAGAAGTTTTAACTAAGGTAGGATTAAAAGACCATATCCATAAAAGACCAAATCAATTATCAGGTGGTCAAATGCAAAGAGTAGCAATCGCAAGAGCGCTAGCTAACGACCCAACTATAATTTTAGCAGATGAACCAACCGGAGCACTAGATTCTGAAACAAGTGTTCAAATCATGGAATTAATAAAAGAAATAGCAAAAGATAAATTAGTAATCATGGTAACTCATAATCCAGAGTTAGCAAAAGAATATGCTAATAGAATTGTTGAATTCAAAGACGGTGAAAAAACAACAGATAGTAATCCATATGAAGAAAAAGAACAAAATTCTAAACTGGAGATAAAAAAATCAAAAATGTCATATCTAACAGCACTATCATTATCGTTCAATAACGTTTTAACAAAAAAAGGTAGAACATTTTTAACAGCATTAGCTTCATCAATAGGTATAATCGGAATAGCTTTAATTTTATCACTTTCAAATGGATTTGATATTCAAATAGATGAATTTGAAAAAAACACCCTAGCGGGAATGCCAATAATGGTATCTCAACAAGCTATGAAAGTAGATCCAACAGAAATGCAGGATTTTCAAGCAGAAAAATTAAAAGATGAGCAGTTTCCTAGTGATAATATAATCACTCCAGAACCATCTATTCAAGATCAACTGACACATAAAAATGTTTTTACAGATGAATATTTAGATTTATTAGACAATCTAGATCCTGAAAAAGTATCAGGTGTAAGCTATACTAGAATTGCTAATATGAATCTTCTTACAATGAACAACGACAAAGTAACAAATGTAACAGATAAAAATTATTTTGGTGTTTTACCAACTTCATTAGGCGATAATGAAAACGAAGTCTTAGACCAAAATTTCGATTTATTAGCTGGTAACTTACCAACAAACAAATACGAAGTTATAATTGCAGTTGATTCATATAATTACTTATCAGAAGAAATTTTAAAATTATTTGGTATACCAACTGATACAGATTTCAATGTAGATGAATTAATTGGTAAAGAATTAAAAATGGTATCTAATGATAATTTTTATAATAATTTAGGACCAATTTTTATTGCTAATGAAAATTTAGATGAGTTATATGAAAGTGAAGAATCTATCACAATCACAATAACTGGAATTGTTCGTGGTAAAGAAGGCAATATGTTGTATGAACAATCAATGGGAATTTTATATACTGATGAATTAGTTCAAACAGCAGTAGAAATGAACAAAGATTCAGAAATAGTAAAAGCTCAATTAAATGCAGATTACAATGTACTTTCAGGTCAAGTTTTTAAAACTGATGAAACAGGAATAGAAGAAAAAGAAAATATGTTAGCATATTTAGGATATAATACTTATCCAGTAATGATTCAAATATTCCCTAAAGATTTTGAAAGTAAGGATTACTTACTAGCAGAACTAGATAAATATAATGAGAACAAACTAGAAGAAGAACAAATAATATATACTGATATGGCAGCCTTAATAACAAGTTTATCAGGAAGTATCATGGATGCAATTACAATAGTTCTAGTAGCATTTTCAGCAATTTCATTAATTGTTTCAAGTATAATGATTGGAATAATTACATATATTTCAGTATTAGAAAGAACAAAAGAAATTGGAGTTTTAAGAAGTTTAGGAGCACGTAAAAAAGATATAACACGAGTATTTAATTCAGAAACATTTATAATAGGATTATTTTCTGGAATTCTTGGTATATCAATAGCTTTAATTTTAACAATACCAGCCAATATAATAATTTACAACTTAACAGATTTAAAAAATGTTGCTGTCTTAAATCCAGTACATGCAATTATGTTAATTATGATTAGTTTAGTATTAACAGTACTAGGTGGATTTATTCCAGCTAAAATAGCAAGTAAAAAAGATCCAGTTATAGCCTTAAGAACGGAGTAAAAAAATGAAAAAAAATCTTATTATAATTCTTATTAGTTTAATATTTGTATTTGTAAGCTTTTATATAATACTTCCACCTTTAAATCCAAGTTCATTTGGATTTTGGGGATATATTGTATTAGTTAGTATCGTAATTTATTTCTTATTTACCATAGGTAGTTTAGAAATAGATAAAAATATGCAAATAATTACTAAAAATAGAAAAACAAAAGTTAATAAAGTAACTTATATAATAATTCCTATAGTATTAATAATCCCGATATTAATGATTATTAATATCTTTGGAAGCCCTATTTTCAATGCTTCATCATATTATGAGCGAATTACTGTCAGTGATGGAAATTTCGAAAATGATATTGAAACAGTAAATTTTAATACATTAGCCCTTTTAGATAAAGATTCGAGCACTAAATTAGGTGACCGAGTTATGGGACAATTAACTGATTTAGTTAGTCAATTTTACGTATCAAATTTATATACACAAATAACATATCAAGATAGTATAACTAGAGTAACACCATTAGAATATGATGGATTAATCAAATATTTCACCAATAAAGAACAAGGAGTACCTGGATATATTACAGTCAACTCAGTAACAGGTGAATCATCATTAACAAGATTAGACAGTGGTATGAAATATATGGAATCAGCTTATTTTAGTGAAGATTTATACCGTAAATTAAGATTTGATTATCTGACAGAAAACTTTGGAGAAATGACATTTGAAATAGACGATGAAGGTAATCCATACTGGATAATCCCAACTATTAAATATACATTAGTGGGATTAAGACCAGAAACAGATGGAGTTATTGTTTTTAATCCTATTGATGGAACAAGTGAAAAATACGAATTAAATGAAATTCCAGAATGGGTAGATCATGTTCATGATTCAGATTTGATTATTGAACAATTAAATGATTGGGGACTATACAAAAATGGATATATAAATTCTATTTTAGGACAAAAAGAAGTAGTCATGACAACAACTGGGTATAATTATTTATCTCTAAATGGAGATACATACTTATACACAGGAATTACATCAGTAGCAAGTGATGAATCAAACATAGGATTTGTAATGGTTAACCTAAGAACAAAAGAAACAAAATTTTACAATGTACCAGGTGCGGAAGAATATTCAGCCATGGCTTCAGCGGAAGGTCAAGTACAAAATTTAAATTATACAGCAACCTTCCCATTGTTAGTAAACTTAAATGGAAAACCAACCTACCTTATGAGCTTAAAAGATAATGCCGGCTTAGTAAAAATGTACGCATTAGTTGACTACACAGATTATCAAAAAGTTACTGTAGCAGATAGCTCTTTAGGGATTGAACATCTAGCTCAACTTTACATTGGTAATAATATCAACACAGATAATACAGAAGAGATAGAAATTACAATTGAGGAAATTGAAAGTGGAGTAGTTGATGGTAATACATACTATTATATAAAAACAGAAGATAATACATATCGAGCAAGTTTGAAAATAAATGAATTACTATTACCATTCTTAAAAACAAATGATACAATTTTAATTATAATATCAAATAATGAGATTTTAAAAATTACTAATTAATAGTAATTTTTTAATTATTTTACAAATATATTACTTTTATGATATAATAAAAACGGTGATGACAATGGATAAAAAGCTTTACGCTGCAAAATTAATAGCAGATAAATTACGCTCAAAAACATTCTTGACATACAAAGAAATTGCAGAATTAACAGGATATCATGAGAAATATATCCTTAAATTAAAAAAAGAAATAATTGAAAATAAAATTTCTTTTGAACACGGAAATAAAAATAAAGAACCAATTAATAAAATTAGTGAAAAAGAAAAAAAATACATAATAGATTTGTATAAAAGAAGTAAAGTTAGCATACTAAAATTTTGTAAATTTTACAATAGAAGAAGCTATTCATGTGTATATGGAATCCTAAAAGAAGCAGGGTTAATTGACTAAACATATTTATAATATAAAATATGTTTTTTTAATATAAAAACAATTTGAAAATAAAAAAACACCTTGAAAAACAAGGGAAAATATGGTATAATGTTTACACTAGGCTAACTTAGATGAAAGGTGAAATATGATAAATTTTATAATAGTAGAAGACATTAATAGATTTTTAAAAAGAACAGAAAATGTAATAGAAAGATTAATGATGAAAAATCAATTTGATTATAAAGTTCATACATATACAGAGTTTGATGACAGATTTAATAAAATGATGAATAGTAGTATTCCAAATAAAATATATATTTTAGATGTGGTGACACCCAATAACTCAGGAATAGATGTCGCAAGAAAAATCAGAAAAGAAGATGTAAATAGTGTGATTATATTTATGACAGCACACGACGAATTAGGAACAGCACTAGCTAAACGTCAATTACTTGCACTGACAATGGTTTCAAAATTTGATGATTTTGAAATTGAATTGTATGAATCAATAGAAAAAGCTTTGGAAGTAATTGGTAAAAGACGAGTTATCAAAGTTCAGGATAATAGCTCAGTTTACATAATACAAGTCAAAGATATATTGTACATAACAACTGACAGTGTTGACAGAAAAATAATTATCAAAACAAGCAATGATAATTATCGATTAAATAAAACCTTAACCGAAGTTAAGGAACTAGTAGGGAAAGCATTAATCCAAACACATAGATCGTGTTTAGTAAATGAAGACAGAATCGTAAAAGTAGATAAAAAGAATAGCATTATAAAATTTGACACAGGAGATACTATCGATATGTTATCATCTAACTTCAAAAAGGAGTTAGTATGATTATTATTCAATATTTTATACTAAGTGCAATAAATGTATTATCAGCAATATATTCATTATTTAAAATGGGAAAAAGTGAAATTAATTTTAATAAAATCACAATTTTAGGATATACTTTTTTAGTTTTTGCTGTAACTTTAATGTTGTATTTAGATATCAATTACATGAAACCATTCATTTTGATGCCTTTTTTTATGTTATTCATTCATAGTTGCATATTAAATAGCTTTAGAAAAACTTTAGTTTTATATTTGTTATTACAATTAGTTACAATATTTGCAGAAGTTATTACAGTTTTGATTTGTTTTTTACTAGAAAGTATAAATATATTTTTATTAACAGAGAGTTTCTTATCATTATTGAGTGTTACAATTATTGCAAGTTTATCTACAATCTTAATGTCAAGTCTAAAATCAACAAACTATATTTTTGATAAAATTGTTTTAATTACAAATAAAATAGAAATAAAATTTTTAACCAATGCAACATTATTTACAATGGTAGTAGTATATGCCATGCTAATAGCAATATATTTTCAAATAGAGATATTAACTACAATGATTGCGCTAGTTACTTCATCACTAATTTATCTGTTAATGTTATACATTTTTTTAAGAGAAAAAGATGCTAATAAATATTACCAAGAAGAAAATGAGTATTTAATGAGTAGTTTAGTAGGGTTTGAAAAGTTATTTGCTCAAGAAAGAACAAATAATCATGAAAATAAAAATCAATTTATTATCATTGAAGAGATGATTAAAAATAAAGACGAAAAATTACTTGATTATGTTCAGACTATAATCAAAGAGATAAAAAAAGATGATAAATCATTATTTAAAAAAGTTAAAAAAATTCCATCAGGTGGGTTACAGGGAATTATTTATAGAAAATTAATAAAAGCAAGTGATTTAAAAATAAACTATGATTTAACTATTTCAAAAGAAATTAAACAAGATTCAATTACAGACCTTTCTAATATTGATAATTACAATCTCTGTCGTATTATTGGCGTTATATTAGATAATGCTATTGAAGAAAGTGTTTTGACTCAAGAAAAAGAAATTTTTATTTCTATTTACAAAGATGATGGAGTAATAATTGAAATAGCAAATTATTTTAATAACAAAGTTAATATTGAAGATTTAGGAAAAGAAGCAACAAGTTCTAAAGATAAATCAAGAGGACATGGTTTAATATTAGTAAACAAAATTTTAGAAGAGAGTAAATCAATTTCTAATGAAAAAATAATAACAAAAAATATCTTCACACAAATAGTCAAAATAAAAATGTAGTCGCATCTACATTTTTTTGTTTAAAAGATTGATTGACAAATTAACGCACTACTCGTCTATGTGTTAATTTAATAAAATTATTTAATTAAATGTTTTGGACATTCTGGTTCATCTATTAAAACAATAGGTGAAACAGACATACTTAGTGTCGCAAATGTAGTACCAATAGTAGCTAACAAAGTTGCTAATAATTTCATTTTAATACCCCTTTCTTTAGTTATTTTATATTTAAATGTAAAACATTTAAATAGCTTCAGATAAGTAAGTTTTATAATTATTATACTTTAAGCGAAATATTTTATAAACAAAAGGTGAAATCATAAAACTTTGAACTAAAAGTGCAAATATAAGACAATTAGATATTAAGCTGTTTTCAATAGATAGACTAATAATTGTAAATATTATACAAATAAATACAGATAGATATTTATAAACCAACCTTCTTTTAGGACTAACAATTGGTTTTTTTTCAGTATCTGCAGGTGCATTTTTATAAAATGCTAAAATTGTAATAATTCCAATTATGGAGATAAAATAATTATTAAATTCTACATGTTTACAAATAAAAGGTACGATTATAAAGGTTAAAGTAGAACTAACCCAACACATCCAACTTTTTTTAGCATGTAAACCAAATGAAATAGATCTAATAATACTATAAAAAATCATAAAAATTAAATACTCAATGAATAGTCCCAAAACGATAGCTAATAAAGTTATGACAAATAGCTTTGTAACTAAAAAGTATAAACCTTCTAAACCATATTTAATAGTAGCTTCCTCTTCAAAAGTTAATTTTTTATTTGTCTTAATTAAATTAATACAAAAACTTAAAAATTTATTCTTCATAGTTTTTACTCCCAACATTTTCATTCTACACCAAAAAAGAGCTAAAATTTCACAAAATGCGTTAAAAGTATAAATCAATGCATTAATAGATATTTGAACTCAGAAAAATTGGGGTCAAAAATCATTTCACACACACAAAAGTGCTTTTCACGCAAAAGCTATTTACAACCAGAAAATTCGTAGTAAAATGAGGGTGTATTTGTCAGCTGATTTTAGGCTCGAGATTAAATTGGTGATAAATATGTTTGCAAACAAAAGAATCTTAAGAAGGGAGATTTGTGACTGTGAGAGGTAAAGTAAAATGGTTTAATAACGAAAAAGGGTTTGGATTTGTTGAATATAATGACAATGAAGATATCTTTGTACACTACTCGTCAATATTATCGCAAGGTTACAAAACATTAGTTGAAGGTCAATTCGTAGAATTTGAATTAGTTCGTACTGAAAAAGGGCTTCAAGCTAAAAATGTAATTGAAATCAAAGAAACTACATTAGTGTAGCTTTTTTTTTCAAAAAAATTGCAATTACATACTATTTATTGTATAATTTAATGGTAGGTGATGAAAATGAAAAAACTAATTATATTAATGATGAGCATATTTTTGTTCACAGGATGTTCTAAAGGATATACCGAATTAACATACGCAGGATTAGAGGAAAAATTAAATAATGGAGATTCTTTTGTATTGGTAATAGGATCTGAAACATGTTCGGCATGTCAAGACTATAAACCAGTCATGAAAAGAGTTGTAGTAGAAGAAGAAATTGATATGTACTATATGGAAATACAATCCCTTACAGAAGAGGAAAGTCAATTACTATATAGTAAATACGTTTATACTGCAACCCCAACAACAATTTTTATAGTTGATGGTAAAGAAGAAAGTACATATAATCGTATTGTTGGTTTACCAGCCTATGATAATTTAGTAGCAAAATTAAAAGTTCTAGGTTACAAGGAGTAATTTATGAGTATATTAGAAAAATACGGGGTTGATTTAACAGCTAAAGCATATGTTACAAATCCAGCCATTGCAAGAGAAATAGAAATAAAAAGAGCAATGGTCGTTTTACTAACACCAGAAAAATCAGCTATTTTAGTCGGTAAACCAGGGATTGGTAAAACCGCTATTGTCGAAGGAATATCATACCTTATCCAAAATAATATGGTACCTGAAGTTTTAAAAGGATATCGTATTATAAGTATAAATTCTAATACATTATTAGGAAATATAAATATAAATGGTTATGAAACTTCAATAATATCAGCACTAATCGATGAAGTAAGAAATATGGATAAAACAGTTTTATTTATAGATGAAATTCACACTTTAATAGGAACAGATAAAGGCGGTTCAATGGATTTAGCTAACATTTTAAAATCCTCATTAGACCGCGGTGATATTAAAGTAATAGGTGCAACGACAGATAAAGAATATGAGACTTATATATTAAGAGATAGAGCCTTTCTAAGAAGATTTGAACGAATTGATGTTCTGGAACCATCACAAGAAACAACTGTTAAAATACTACTAGGATCAGTACCAAAAATCGAAAAACAAACAGGTATAAAAATCAAATATAATGCTTATGTAACTGAATTGTTATTAAAATCAATAGTAAGTGCAACTGATGAATTTAAAAGAGTTTACGGTCTGGCAGCTCGTTATCCAGACGTAGCATTTTCAATATTATCGCAAGCATTCTCAAATGCTTTATTTGAAAACAAACAATTTGTAGATGTTCAAGACTTTTATACTGCTATAAAATCAAGTCGCAGAATTTATCCAAAAAGCATTATTAAAGAACTAGATAATTTTAGAATCTTATTTAAAGATTTATGTGATAAAGAAAATATTGTGCTACCAGTTGTAAAATTAGAAGAATTAGAAGAGGACCAAATATTATTATGATAAATATTGTATTATTTGAACCAGAAATACCAGGTAACACTGGTAATATTATGAGAACATGTGTAGCAACAAACTCCAAACTACATCTGATAGAACCACTAGGATTTAAATTAGATGAAAAAAGTATTAAAAGAAGTGGAGTGAATTATGTAGATAATTGTGATTACACAATTTACAAAAATTTTCAAGAATTTAAAGAAAAAAATCCAGGTAAATATTACTATTCAACAAGATATGGACATAAACCACACACTGATTTTAATTTTAAAAGTGATGAAAATATATACATAATATTTGGTAAAGAATCAACAGGAATACCAAAAGAAATATTAAAAGACAGTCTAGATACATGTATGAGATTACCAATGACAGAAAATACTAGAGCCCTTAATCTTTCAAATTGTGTAGCCATAATTACATATGAAATACTAAGACAAAATAATTATTACGATTTATTACGTGATGAACCATTTAAAGGAATTGACTACCTAGAAAAAGATTGAAAAATAAAAAATAATATGTTATCATATAATAAGAATAGGAGGATGGTTTATGGATACTATGATAGACTTTGTAACAGCAAATGCAATGTGGTTTATAATTGGTGGTGTAGTTATAGTAATGGCTATAATAGGATACTTTGTTGATAAATCAGATTTTGGAAGAAATAAAGAAGAAAAAGAAGTAAAACCAAAACAAGAAAAAGTCAAAAAAGAAAAACCAGTTAAAAAAGAAAAAATAAAAATAGAAAATAAAGGATTAAATGACTTGACACAACCAACTGAAGTTGTAGAAAATGAAACTCCAACACAAGAAGTTAAAGAAGAAGATTTATTTACCCCTTTATCAACAGAAGTAAATGCTGAATTAGGAAAAGAAGAAATAGATGAAAGCTTATTTGCTCCATTAGACACAGCAAATACTAACATATCTGAAGAACCAATTGATTTATCAAAAGATAATTCAATAAATGAAACAAATACAACAGAAGAACAACCAAAAACAGAAGAAGATGTTTGGAAATTTTAAAGACCTTTAAGGTCTTTTTTTATTAATTAGATAAAGAGGTAAATGTAACTTCTATTAAACCACTTGTAATTAATAAAAAATTACCTTATAATATGTGTGGTGATTTAAATGGAAAAAATTATAATGATAAAATACGGTGAACTAACAACAAAAAAAGGAAATCGTAACACATTTATAAATTTATTAGAAAATAATATAAAAAAAATAACAGACGCAAAAATAATTAAAGATCGAGTACGTATGTATATCGAATACAAAGATGATACAACAATAGAAAAATTAAAAAACGTTTTTGGAATACACGCTATAGTTTTAGCGTATAAATTAGAAACACCAGATGAAAATATGATTATCGATTTAATCAAAGATATTAAATTTAAAACATTTAAAGTAAATACAAAACGTGCAGACAAAAGATTTCCAATCAAATCGATGGACTTTAATAATAAAATAGGCGGAGCAGTATTAAGAAATTACGACTGCAAAGTTGATGTTCACAATCCAGATTTAATGATTAATATAGAAATAAGAGAAAAATACACTTACATTTATTTTAATGAAGAAAAAGGATTAGGTGGTTATCCAGTAGGAGTTCAAGGAAAAGGATTACTAATGTTAAGTGGTGGAATAGATTCTCCAGTTGCAGGATATTTAACAATGAAAAGAGGAGTAAATTTAGACTGTGTTTACTTTGATTCACCCCCTCATACTTCAGAACAAGCAAAAAATAAAGTAATAAAATTAGCGCAAACATTAAATAATTACTCAGGTAACGTTCGCTTACTAGTTGTACCATTCACAAAATTACAAGAAGCAATTCATAAAAATGTTCCAAGTAATTACAATATAACAATCATGAGAAGAATGATGTATCGTATCTGTGAAGGATTAGCTAAAAAAAATAAATGCAAAATAATTATTAATGGTGAATCAATTGGACAAGTAGCAAGTCAAACACTAAGCAGCATGCAAGTAATAAATGCCGTAACTAATTTTCCGGTAATTAGACCAGTTAGTTGTCTAGATAAATTAGAAATAATTGACATAGCAAATAAAATAAAAACATACGAAACAAGTATTTTACCATATGAAGATTGCTGTACAATATTTGTACCGAAGCATCCAGTAATAAACCCCAAAATAGAAGATTGTATCAAATATGAACAATTTGAATATGAAGAATTACTAACAGAATGTATAGATAACACAAGACCAGAGTCATTAGAAATAAAAACTAATTCCTACTTATAAAATATAAAAATAAAGTCATAATAGTATCAGGAGGTTGTTTCTATGAAAATAAAAAAACAATCAATAACTAATATGACAAATGAAATAGTAAGTGAAAATAGTTTTACTGTGGAAAACAAAAAAACATCAATATTTTTACAAAATAGTGATCAACACCTAGGTAAATATCATACAAAAAAAACCTCATAAGAGGTTCAAAACTAAAATACTTAAAATAAAAAACTCATTTGAGTTTTTTTTTATAATATTTTATCAACCAATCCATATTCCAAAGCTTCATCAGAACTTAAATAATAATCCCTCTCAGTATCACGTTCTATCTCTTCCATACTTTTCCCAGTATTTAAGGATAGAATTTTATTTAATTTATCTTTAGTCTTCAAAATATGCTCAGCAACAATTTTTATTTCAGTAGCCTGCCCCTTTACCCCACCCAACGGTTGATGAATCATAACCTCACTATTTTTCAAACAAAATCGCTTACCATTCGAACCAGAAGACAATAAAAAAGCCCCCATTGATGCAGCAATACCCAAACAAATGGTAGAAACATTACTTTTTATAAAATTCATCGTATCATAAATAGCCATACCAGCAGAAACACTACCTCCAGGTGAATTAATATATAAACAAATATCATCATTATTTAAAGAATCTAAATAAAGTAATTGTGCCACAATAATATTAGCGCTATCATCACTAATCTCCCCAGTCAACATCACAACACGATCCTTAAGTAAACGAGAATAAATATCATAAGCACGCTCATAATTATTGTTTTTCTCAATAACAGTTGGTATCAACATATAATCATCTCCTAGAAATATATTAGTCTTTTTAAAAATAAATATACATAAAATTAGGTGACAAATTATTTAACACAAATTATAAAAAATAAAAAAAATCGCACAAAAAAATGACAATTAAAAAAATTTTTGATATACTTATAAAGTAATAGGAGAGTGACTTAATGGAAAAAAGGGTTAAAATAAATTATAAAAATGAAAGTCCATTAGAATATCAAACAGGAATAAGCTTAACAGATTTAGCAAAGAAATATCAACACAATTTCAATTTTCCAATCATCGCAGCCAGAGTAAATAATGAAATAAAAAACTTATCACGCGAAATAGATAAAAAATGTACAATTGATTTTTATGATAGAAGCAGTATCATAGGTAATGAAATATACGCAAGTGGATTAAAATTTTTATTAGTTGTAGCAGCAACAAAAGTACTAGGAACATCTACTAATGTAACTATTCAAAACTCAGTACCAACAGGAATGTATTGTGAAATAAATAAAAGTATAAGTGAAGAAGACCTAAAAAAAATCGAACATAAAATGCAAGAAATGGTTAAAGAAGATTATGATTTTGTTAGTTTAAGTGTGTCAAGAATAGATGCAATTCAATTTTTCAAAACAAAAAAACAACCAGATAAAGTACAATTATTAAAATATATTAGTAATTCCTTGATAACACTATATCGTTTAGATGATATATACGATTATTATTTTAGTGAATTACCAACCAGTACAAAATATTTAGATGAATTTAAACTAAGTTATCTAACAGATAAAGGATTTGTATTATCATATCCTTCAATTCATGACCCAGCACATTCAAAAAATTATAAAAAACAAGATAAACTATTTGAAAACTTTATAAAATATACAGAAATGTGCAAAAAAATAGGTATATCTAATATTTCAGATTTAAATGAAATAGTAGCAACCGGAAAATATAATAATGTAATTCAATTATCTGAAGCATACTATAATACCCAATTAGCAGACATAGCAGATTTAATTGAAGAAAAAAAACACATAAAAATAGTTTTATTAGCTGGACCATCAAGTAGTGGAAAAACAACTACAACAAAAAAACTATCAATATATCTACAAGCAAAAGGATATAAAACTCATAATATCTCAATAGATGACTACTTCTATAATCGTTCTGACACACCATTAAAAGCTAACGGTGAAAAAGACTTTGAATCACTAAGAGCAGTAGATACGGATTTATTTAATAAACATTTACTTAAACTATTAGATGGTGAAAAGGTCCTATTACCAGAATATAATTTCCTAACAGGAGAAAGAGAATTCAAAAAAAATCATCTCCAATTGAATGAGAAAGATATTATATTAGTTGAAGGGTTACACGCATTAAATGAAGAATTAACACTAGCTATTGAAGCGAAAAATAAATTTAAAATTTATATAAGCCCACTAACACAATTGAATATAGATGATCATAATCATATTCATACAACGGATACAAGAAAATTAAGAAGAATAATTAGAGATAATAAATATAGAAATTATACATCAACAGAAACATTAAATAACTGGAAAAATATTTCTGAAGGAGAACAAATGTATGTTTTCCCTTATCAAAATCAAGCCGATGTAATTTTTAACTCAGCATTACTATATGAAATAGGAGTTTTAAAAACATATGCTGAACCATTATTATTTTCTGTTCATGAAGATGATGAAATGTACCCAGAAGCAATTAGATTAATAAATTTATTAAGAAACTTTTTACCAATACCATCAGATGAAGTTCCAAGAGAATCAGTTCTAAGAGAATTTATAGGTAGAAGTGTTTACAGAGAGGATGATTAAAATGACAAAAGTAGCAATAAATGGATTCGGAAGAATCGGAAGACTAGTAACTAGAATTATGGAAGAAAGTAATGATTTCGAAGTGGTAGCTATCAATGATTTAACAGATGCTAAACAATTAGCCTATCTATTAAAATATGATACAAATCATAGAAACTACAAAGTAGATGAAATAACTCATGATGAAAATAATATCTATATTGGAAACAGAAAAATTCAAATATTCAGTGAGAAAGATCCAAAAGATTTACCATGGAAAGAATTAGAAATCGATCAAGTATTTGAATGTACAGGAAAATTTACAGATACTGAAAAAGCTATGGCTCATATTGAAGCAGGAGCAAAAAAAGTTATAATATCAGCTCCAGGAAAAAATATGAAAACAATTGTATATAATGTTAATCATAATATCTTAACAAATGAAGATATCATTATTTCAGCAGCATCATGTACAACAAACTGTTTAGCGCCAGTAGTAGATGTTTTAAACAAAGCATTCACTATCCAAAAAGGATATATGACAACAGTTCACGGATATACCAATGATCAAGCCATTTTAGATGTAGCCCATCCAAAAGGAATTGAAGCAAGAAGAGGTAGAGCAGGAGCAATTAATATCGTACCATCATCAACAGGAGCAGCAAAAGCCTTAGGTTTAGTAATTCCTGAATTAAATGGAAAATTAGATGGAAGTGCATTAAGAGTACCAACTCCTACAGGTTCAGTAGTAGATCTAACACTAGAATTAGGTAGAAACACAACTAAAGAAGAAATCAATAATATCTTAAAAGCTAATACAAATGAAACTTTAGAATATACAGAAGATCCAATTGTATCAAGTGATGTAATTGGAAGAAGTTGTGGATCATTAGTCGATGGTTTATTAACAGATGTCCTAGAAGTAGACGGAAAACAATTAGTAAAAGTAGTTACTTGGTATGATAACGAAATGAGTTATAGCCACCAAATGGTTAGAACAGCACGTTATTTAGGTAATCTAAAATAATGTAAAATAAGGATATATTAATCCTTATTTTTTATATTTTTAAATAATATCTATATTATTTACTTAAATTATGGTAAAATAATAAGTGTAGAAAAATGGTGATGTTATGGGAAAAGTTATAGCTTTAGTAAATCAAAAAGGTGGAGTAGGAAAAACAACAACAAGTATAAACTTGTCTGCTTCCCTAGGAGTATTAGGAAAAAAAGTTTTATTAATAGATTTAGATAGTCAAGGAAATAGTACCACAGGAGTTGGAATTGCAAAAAGCGGTCATGATAAAAGTATTTATGACCTACTTGTTGATAATTCAACATTAGATGAAGTAGTAATTAAGACTAAATTTAAAAATTTACATATTGTACCAGCTTCAATAAACTTAGCAGGTGTCGACATAGAATTAATGGAAAAAAGTCGTTTAGAACCAGAATTTGATAAATCAACACAATTAAAAAAATATTTAGACATAGCAAAAGAAAAATATGATTTTATAATTATTGATTGTCCACCTTCATTGGGAATATTAACAACAAATGCATTAACAGCAGCTAATTCAGTTATGATACCAGTTCAATGTGAATTCTTTGCATTAGAAGGTATTACACAATTATTACAATCAATTTTAATGGCACAAAAAACATTAAATCCAGATTTAGATATTGAAGGAGTACTATTAACAATGCTTGATAGTAGAACAATATTAGGACTTGAAGTAGTAGAAGAAATAAAATCTTATTTTAAAGAAAAAGTGTATGATACGATTATACCAAGATTAATTAGACTTTCAGAAGCACCAAGTCATGGTAAACCAATCTTAGCATACGATCCAAAAAACAGAGGAACAATAGCTTATCTTAATTTAGCTAAAGAGGTGATTGAGAAAAATGGAAACTAAAAAAAGAGCATTAGGTAGAGGATTAGAATCATTATTTAATTCAGAAAATTTAAACCTAGAAAGTTTTGAACAACAAGTTTATGAAACAGTTAAAAATGAAGAAATTATTGAATTAAACTTAAATGATCTTAGACCAAATCCATATCAACCACGTAAATTATTTGATCAAACTGCTTTGCAAGAATTATCAGAGTCAATAAAAAAACACGGTGTGTTTCAACCAATAATAGTTAAAAAAAGCGTTAAAGGTTATGAAATCATAGCAGGAGAAAGAAGATATAGAGCTTCAAAACTAGCAGGATTGGAAAAAATTCCAGCTGTTATAAGACCGTTTACAGATGAACAAATGATGGAAATTGCTATACTAGAAAATCTTCAAAGAGAAAACTTAAATGCAATAGAAGAAGCACTAGCATATCGAAATATGATAGAAAAACTAAATATAACACATGAAGAATTAGGAAAAAAATTATCAAAAAGTCGTAGTCATGTAACTAATATGGTAGGATTATTAAGATTGCCTAAAGAAGTTCAAAAAATGTTGTTAGAAAACCAAATTACAATGAGTCACGCTAGAGTTTTAAGTAAATTAGAAGATGAAAATAAAATAATTACTTTAGCCCAAGAAATAGTTGAAAATAAAATTCCAGTTCATACTGTGGAAAACACAACAGACGAAAAATTTGAAAGAAAAAATAAAATAAACAAAAAAGAAAAAAATAACGAATTTAAATACGTAGAAGATTTGTTAAAAGACAAATTAGATACTAAAGTAAAAGTAAAAGAAAAATCGTTAGAAATCAAATTTTCTAATGTAGCAGATTTAAATCGTATTTTAGAAATATTAAATATCAAAGGAGACTAATATGAACGCCTTTACAATTGAAAATATTATAATTGTCATAGCCATAATTTTTGCAACTATGGCTTTATATTATTTAATAAAAAAATCAACAAACAAATTATTAAATATCAAAAAAATAAATAATAAAAAACAAGAAACTATGAAAAATTTCATCTTAAATATTATTAGATACGTATTTATTTGTATAGATATTTTAATAATATTAGAAGTATTTGGAGTTGATACCAACGCTATTTTAGCATCATTAGGAATAGTTGGATTAGTAATAGGATTAGCAGTCAAAGATATGATAGAAGATTTTGTAGCCGGAGCCGGTATTGTTTTAGATGACACTTATAACATAGGAGATTGGGTAACCATAAATAATTTTAAAGGTGAAGTAATTGATGTCGGGATGAGAAATACAAGACTAAAATCATATGTAGGAGATGTATTAATAATTAATAATGGTTCAATAAATTCTATTATTAATCATAGCATTGAAAGCGTCACTGTAATAATAGATGTTAAAGTATCATTTTCCCAAGATAATGATAAAATAGAAAGTATTTTATCTAAGTACTGTCAAAAAATGACAACCCAAATAGAAAACTTAAAAAACGACATTAAATTTTTAGGTATTGAAAATATAAAAGATAGTTTCTTAGAATATCGAATTACAGCAGAAGTTAAAAATGGCTCTCAATTCGAAATTAAAAGACAATTATATAAAACATTAAAAGATGAATTAGATAAAAACAAAATTGAAATACCTTATGAACATATGGTGATATATAATGGATAAAGAATATAAAATTAACAGTATTGTCATGATGAAAAAAGAACATGCATGTAAAACTAATGAATGGGAAATTACTAGAGTTGGAGCAGACATCAAAATAAAATGTTTAAACTGCCAACACATAGTTTTGATACCTAGAATCGAATTTAATAAAAAATTAAAAAAAATCATAAAATATTAGGAGGAAGTTATGAAAAAAAAACTATCGCCTTTAATAACAATGCTTATAATAACATTTGTTGTTATGATCGCGAGTTTTGTTTTATCACAGCTTGGTTATAGTAGTAACCAAACACAAATAATTAATGATAATTTAGAAACATCAGTAGTAGTAGTAAATAATATATTTTCTAAAGAAGGATTTATTAATTTTTTTACTAATATAACCGATAACTATATCATTACCCAACCACTAGTTAATCTTATTTTTGCATTATTAAGTATTGGGGTACTGTATTCAAGCGGATTACTAAAACACATCTTTAGTCCACTTAAAAAAGTAAAGTCTTCAATCATAACAGCAATTGTAATATTTATAAGTATTATAGCAACAGTAGTAGGAGATTATAGTTATTTAATATTATTTCCTCTAGTTGGTATACTATACAACTACTTAAATAAAAGCTCAATTTTAGGAGTATTAACAGTATTTATAGGAGTCACATTAGGATATGGAACCGGAATTTTTTATAACTTCCAAGATTTCTCATTAGGGTACTTAACTCAAATGGCAGCTAATGTTGAAATAGATCCAAATTATCGATTTGATTTATATTCATCATTTTACATAATGCTAGCAAGTTGTTTCATATTAACATTCTTATTAACACTGTTAATTGAAACGAGCTTATCAAAAAAAGTAATAAAAGCTGAAACGTATAGTGACGAATTGTTAACTTCAAAAAAAGCCTTGGTAATTAGTTTGATTACTCTAGCTGTTTTAATTGGAGTAGTTTCTATCGGAATTATTAATGGTGTATTACTAGATAATTCAAGTGATATAATGGTAAATAAATTATTCAGTTCAAACTCCCCTTTTAATGCATCATTTATGTTTATAATCTTAACAATTTCATCAATAGTTGGATATACATATGGAAGACTTAGTAAAAATTATAAAAACAACTTAGATTATGCATGGGGATTTACAAAATTATTTAATAATATAGGATATTTATTTATGATGATGTTTGTATCATCTATCCTAATCTATGTAATAACATGGACTAATATAGGAACAGTTATAGCTAATGATTTATTATCACTCATAACAGCTTTAGAAATTACAGGAATTCCTTTAATGATAATAGCATTCTTTATGATTATTATTATGAGTTTCTTGATACCAGGAAGTGTTGAAAAATGGGTGATTATATCTCCTTTACTAATTCCAATATTTATGAGAGGTAACCTAACACCAGAATTTGCTCAGTTTATATTTAAAGCAGCAGATAGTGTCGGAAAAATATTAACACCTGTATTTATATTCTTTCCAATCATGTTAGGATTCATCCAACAACATAATCAATCAATGAACAAAATAACACTATTAGGAACATATAAATTAATATATCCCATCCTAATAACAATGGTAGTATTTTGGTTAATTATTTTAATTTTATGGTATATTGCAGGATTACCATTAGGTTTTGGAGCGCTAGCTACTTTCTAAATGACATTAAATGCCATGAAAAAATATTTAGCACTTTATAATATTTTAGCCAATTTAATAGCACTCGCAATTGGTACATATTTAGCTGTATATATGCTGATAAATATTATAAGTATCATTATTGGTGAGTATCAGTTTAATATTTTCCTACCTATCTTATTTGTTATTTCTGAATTGATTTACGTAGTTGGAACTATCTGGACTTTGCTATTATATAACAAAGCTAAAGAAAAAAAATTAAAAACCAAATCATTGATGACATCATTAATTGGATATGGACTATGCTTTGTTCCAATCGGTACGTTTTGGTTAGGAAGTATCATAATACTTGTAAGTTCAATAATGTTGTTTATAGAAAAAGATACCACTTTATAGTAGTATCTTTTAATATGTTTTTTCAATAATAAGAAACTTAATTTTATAAAAAGATTGATAAAAAAACAAAAAAATGATAATATATATATTATAATGGATAACTAAGAATAAGGAGAAGTCATGAAAAATAATAAAAACGGATTCACATTAATAGAACTCTTGGCAGTAATTATAATACTAGCAATTGTCGCTCTAATTGCCACTCCAATTATATTAAATGTAATTGAGGAAGCTAGATTATCAGCCAACAAAACTCAAGTCGAAATGATTTTAGACGGTGCAGAACAAAAATATATTAGAGCGCAACTAACAGGTGATACAAAATCATTTGATGGTGTCACTAATTTATACAACTCAATCGAAACAACAAATAAAAAACCAGAAAATGGTGAATTATACATCACTGAAACAGGTCAAATATCACTTGCAATTTCTATAGATAATGTTTGTTATTTTAAAAATTTTGAAGCAGATGATATTAGTCAAAATAATACTCAAGAATGCTATAAAAATATAATTGATGCAGAAACTGAAGCTGACTATGACACTTTAATAAAATTAAAAGAAGATACTAGCTTAATTGTTGGCGACATAAAATTAACACAAGGATATTACGAAAGAAATGATGGTGGAGCTTCTAGATACGAAATAATATCGTCATCAGGTATTACGCCAAATGACATGGATTATATTTTATTAAATAACGGCTTAGTAGCAAAACTACAAATCGAAAATAAATTAAATATTGTCCAATTAGGAGCAAGATCTGTTGACATTAATAACTATAATAATGAAGAACAAAATACTACTAATATAATAAATTATGCATTCACTCTAGTAGATAACATAATTTTTCCAAGCGGTATGGACTTTGTAGTTAATGACTTGATTCAAATCACAAACAGTGATTTAACAATAACAGGTAATAATAGTAATTTAAATATAATTAGTAATAATTCAAATAATACTTCTATTATTGAAATTATAAGTGCTAATAACGTAACAATAGATGGATTAAAAATTAGAGCTTATTCACACAATAGTACAACATATAGTGAAGTTATAAAAATAGAAAATAGTAATAATGTAAGTATAAATAATAATGAAATTCATAACTTAAATAGTAATGAATTATTCAAATTAAGTAATTCTAATAATATTAATTTCAAATCTAATCAAATAACACATGATTATAAAATAAATAGTGTTATATTTAATTCTGGTGTGAATTCAGTTGAAAATAATAATATAAATATAAGTTCTACTAATAATTCAGCTGTAGATATATTTAATAATGTAAATATAATTAATAACAACACAGTAACTACAACAGCAAAATTAAATACAATCTTTAATTATCAAGACAGTACATTAAACAGTGTTGTTAGTATTAATAATAATATAATTACTTATGGATATGATGAAATTGCTACTAATAGTTCATCTAATCTTATAAAAATTAACAATACAAAAATTAATAATAACAAAATTGATATCACTAACAATAATATAATAGGTTCTAAAATTAATAGTGATGGTTATATGTTGATTTATAATTCAATTGATAGTAATGAGCAAACAATAAATATCAATGATAATAATATTGAAAATTACTACAAAAGATATGTGATTGGTGCAAACATCACTAATTTAAGTGTTGTTCCAAAAGCAGATATAAATACTTCTTCGGTGTCAACAATGAAATCTAACACATCATTAACTCACGGAACTATTGTTAAAACAACAGGATATCATGAAGGAAAAACAACAGGTGGTACATACTACACTATCATAGATAACACCACTTTACCTGTAGATGGTTACGAAGTAATAAGTTTAAATAACGGAAAGTACGCCATTATGTATACAACAGGACAACCTGTTTCAGTAAATCAATTTGGAGCTTATGGTGATGGTAATAATGGTGATGTAGATGCCTTAACAAGAGCTTTTAATTCAGGATATGTTGATATTTATTTAGAAAACGGAGAATATGTAATAGATAAATTGTGGTTAATGGCAGATATATCTCATGTAAATTTTGATGGAAAAGATAATTTAATGTTTTTTGATAATAATGTCGACATAGTTTCCGATAGAACACAAACTTCACACGAAAAATATAGTGAATTTGCAATTAGAATGCACTATAGTAGTTTCATAACTTTTACTAATTTGAAAATTCATAATTATGCTTCAAATCACTTTTTAGCTCAATTTGGAATTTTAAGAAGTGGAGATGTATCAATTGCTAACAGTGAATTTTATATAGCTAAAGATGTAGAATCAACCAATATAGATTTATGGTCTGACTGGGAAAATATTGTAATACATAATAATAGAATTATAAACGAAGGTGATGTATGGCAAGGTGGAAATATTTGGATAAGGGATGTTCAAAATCAAGAATCACGAAATGCTAGAATAACAGATAATTATTTCTATAAACAAACACATGATGAATTATTAGGGATTTTCCAAGGCGAAGTACATGATGTATATATTGCTGGGAATGAATTTAAAACAGATGAAGGAGTTAATTCAACAACAAGTATTATTAATATTAGAATCGGTTCAGAATCTAATACAGCAGTATCAGGAATTGTATTTGAAAATAATAAAGTTGATGTTCAGGCCACAATGGGAGCACTATGGGGTGATGGAGCAACTGATACCATAGTAAGAAATAATGAAATAACATTTAGAAAAGTAAATGAAGAAAGTATAGGGTATGTTATAGATGGAAATAGTCATAGTAGTGGTATTGATGGAATATTTGCAGTATTTGAAAATAATAAAATAACAGTTAATGCAGATAGCGATAATCAAACTATATATGTACACAGTGACATAGATCATATGAAAGACAACGAAGTAACTGTAAATAATAAAATTTCTATTTTATATAGTAAAATAAATTTATTAGAATCAAACGAAGCAACAGTTAATTCAATGGGGGATAAAATTTTTAGTTCAGTAAATACTGCTAAAGATAATAATATTGAAATAAATGGATATGTAAAAAACATCTTCACAATAAACACATTGAGTCAACCTACACTTTTTGAAAATAATACAATAAATTATAATTACGACCAAAAAATAGTCCCAGCCGATAGTTTTTCAGTAATATCAATAAATAATGTAAATTTAAATAATCATAGTGTTACTTTCAATAACAATAGATTAAATCACCCACAAGCAGATATGAATAGTGTATTTATTTATGGAAATATAAAAGATACAACAACACAAAATATTTATTTAAATAACAATTATTTTGCCGGTTATACTAGTCAAAGATTATATCCAAGTAAAGATTTATTTAATATAGAAATAGTAAATTAAGGAGTAATATATGTGGAAAAAAAACGATAAAAAAACCAAAATTATATATAGTTCAATAATAATTTCAGTTTCTATATTTATTATCATAGGTATATTTTATGGAAATGATCTATTGAACATTTTAGGAAATAATAATCATAAATACGGAGTAGAAAATGAAAGTGAATGCTTAAAAACATCATTAGGAGAAGAATATTACAAAGAATTAGAAATTATAGGAGCCAACAAAATGACAGATGCCGAAGCCATGTCATTAATTCCAATGAATTTTAATGTCAATAATACATGTAGTTATAATATCAGCTATGATATAGTCGTTGAGGTTAATCGATTAACCAATGTTGATATTAACAATTCAAAAATAGACTTAAATGGTCAAATAATTAATTTTTCCTCCTTACAATCAATAGATTCTAATAGAGGATTAAATAGATATACACTAAAGTCCAATCAAATTATAAACAGTAATCAAACAAATGACTTTAGTTTTAAAATTTGGGAATCAGAAAGTTCTTTAAACACAGTAAATAATGAAGGAAATATAATTTCAGTTAAAGTAATGTTAATTGAAAACTAATAGGAGGTAAAAATGAATAGAAAAGGATTTACGTTAATAGAATTGTTAGCTGTAATAATAATTCTAGCAATAGTTGCTTTAATAGCAACACCAATAATAATGAATGTTATCACAGATGCTAGATTATCAGCTAATAAAACTCAGGTAGAGCTAATTTTAAAAGGTGCAGAACAGAAATTTGCTCATTCACAATTAACAGGTGAAGATACTAATTTTGACGGTGAAACAAATATCTATAAAGAAATAGATACAACAAATGAAAAACCTGAAAATGGTGAAGTTTATATAACTAGTACAGGAGAAATAGCTATTGCTATTTCAATAGATGGAGTATGTTATTATAAAAAATTTGCTGAAGAAAATATAAGTCAAAATGATTCAGAAAAATGTTATGAAAACATAATTGATACAATAATCATTTCTGATTACGACATCGTTGCAGATTTAAAATCAGATCCTGCTTTAGTAGTTGGAGATATAAAAACAACAGCTGGATATTATGAAAGAAATGACGGTGGAGCTTCAGAATATGAAATAATAGCTTCTGATGGAATTACACCAAATGAAATGGATTATATATTATTAAATAATGGATTAGTAGCTAAATTAAAATATACAAATGAAATTAATGTAATGCAATTAGGCGCACATGCTGTTAATGATATTAATTCAATAAATACTCAAACAGCACCTGATAATTCGATTATTTTAAATAAAGCATTTAATATTGGAGTAACAACTGTTGATTTTCCACAGGATAAAACCTTTTTAGTAAAAGATCGAGTGTTTTTATATACTCCAAATGTTAGTGTTAATGGTAATGGTTCTAATATATATCATGATGATACATTTAACCAAACATTAACAGAAGAATCAAGAGTCGTGACACTAGGATGGAATGGACAAGGTTCTTACGGAATGGTTACTAATATTTCATGGGATAATTTAAATATCATCTCAGATTCAGTAAGAGATATACCATTTTTAGCTATGCAAATGGGGGTGCTGTTTTTAGAAAACTCAAGCATAACTAATTCTATATTTAGAGGACCGGGTCCAAAATTAACAAAAGGTGATGACGGAGATTTTGCGTCTCTTTCAGGACAAGTAGAAGAAGATTTTATGTTTAATAATTTGGATTTATGGACTTCTAATAATAATATAACAATTGAAAATAATGAATTTTATTTATCACATGATGGTTCAGTAGGATTAAGTTTACAAATTAGAGATATTTGGCGAAGAGGCACAGACAATATAATCGTAAGAAATAACTATTTTGAAAAAGTTTGTCATGATGAAATTTTAGCAATCTCACCATGGGAAGTTGATATCACAAATGTTGTAATCGATAATAATGAGTTTGTCATGTATGATGGTATTACATCAAAAAGTGTTTTGGGTATCAGTATTGGAGCACCAAATAATTATACAACAGGGTATGTTAAAGATTTAGTTTTCACAAACAACAAAATTGATATGGAATATACATTTCAAGGATTTAACATTGATTTTATATCAGGAAACTTTACCTTTACAGGTAATACAATCAATTCTCATTTATCAAATGATCCTAGTATGGTTTATACATCAGCAATATTCTTCACTAAAAATGTTAGTCCAGATACAGTTTTTAACATGAGTAATAATGTTTTTAATATCAGCGCTGATGATGAAAAAGACTTATATAGTATAGTTCATTCTAACGGTGATAATGAAGCAATTACATTAAATAGTAATCAGTTTAATGTTGATGGACATGTTGAGCAAATGTTTAATAGTGGAATTAATGTTACAAATAATACAATAACTAGCAATAGCACAGCTACAGAAATTTCAAGAAATTTAAGAAATTTCAGCGGTAATAATGTTACTTTAGCTTATGCAAATTCAATCAATGCTCATTTTGACGATCATTTAAATGGAACAATTACTTATAGTAATAATAATATTACAATGACAGACATCAAAGTTAGAGAAGGTAATTTAGATCATTACATTTTATTAGAAATTGGTGGAAATAATATGACAATTGCCGATAATACTGTATTCAACTTTGAAAATAACACAGTCACTTTTAATGATGATACAATTAGAACTAGTGATTATAAAGCCCTATATTATGGTCCAAGTAATCCTAATTCATTTGTAATAAATTACAAAAATAATAATGTTCCAGAGACTTTTAAATATGTTAGTTCTGCAATTAACACATTTGTAGTAACTGAGTAATAAAAATACATTATTCATAGTAGTTGAAGATAAGAGTAAAAAATATTTACTCTTTTTATTTTGAATTTTTTTTCATCTTTAAATATTAAAAAGTTGCATTTACCTCTTTAAGTAATAATAAATTAAGACATCTTTGACATCTAATATATAAAATGTTATAATGTAATAGTTTTGGAGGGGTTATATGAAAATTACTTCAGTAAATTTAGACATAATGGCTGTAAGAAGAAGTCAATATCCAACTGATGAAAAGTCAGAATTTTTACTTGTAGGACGATCAAATGTTGGGAAAAGTAGTTTTATAAATACTTTAATTAATAGAAAAAATTATGCAAGAACATCATCAACGCCAGGTAAAACTCAAACAATAAATTTCTATTGCGTAAATGAAGAATTTTATTTAGTAGATGCACCAGGATATGGATATGCTAAAGTTAATAAAACTAAACAAAAAAAATTCGGTTTAATGATGGAAGATTACTTAGTAAGTAGAGATGCATTAAAACAAGTATTTATGTTAGTTGATTTTAGACATAAACTATCAAATGATGATATTATGATGTACAATTACTTGAAATATCACAAATTACCAGTTACAATCGTAGCAACAAAAGTTGATAAAATTGGAATCACAAAAAGACAAACGCAAAGAAATCTAATCCTAGAAGATTTAGATTTAGTTGTCGGTGATGAATTTATCATGTTTTCAAATGTAACAAAAATGGGACGAGAAGAAGTATATCAAAAAATTGAAAGGACTATTTAAAAACTATTACATACACTAAAATAGGTGGTATGATGAAAGTTATTTCTTATGAAGAAAAAATAATAGTTATTACAAAAAAAAATTACTTAGATGAATTTAAAAACGAAACATTTATTGAAGATTATGTAATATCAATAATAAATAAATTAATAAAAAGATATAATATCGAATTAAATTATTTTTTAGAAGTTAATATATATCAAAGTCAATATTGTGGATTAGTTATTGAATTAATAAATCAAGAAAGTGATTACTATCACTACTATTCAAATGAAGAGTTTGAACTAAATATAAATTTATATAATAACAGTACCTTCATTTATGAAGTTGAAGATATTAACGAAAAACTAAAATATGGACAATATTACATAAGTGGAGATAGACTGTTTATAAAGGTAATAAAAAAAATTACCGATTTTGAGTTTGCCTATTTAAATGAAAACTCAATTTTAAAATATGGGAAAGAGGCACTATTAAAAAATAGTAAGAAGGTGAATATATGAAAAAACCAGTAGTAGCACTAGTAGGAAGACCAAACGTTGGTAAAAGTACATTATTTAATCGTTTGGTAGGAAGTAAAATAGCCATTATAGAAGATATTCCAGGGATTACAAGGGATAGAATTTATGGAAGTGTAGTGTATGATAATTACAAATTTCATTTAATTGATACCGGAGGTATTGATATTGGAACCGATAAATTTAATACAGAAATTAAAGCACAAGCTGAAATAGCAATAGAAGAAGCTGATGTTATCGTTTTTGTCGTAGACGCAAAAGAAGGATTAACAGCAAATGATTATGTTGTAAAAGAATTATTATTAAAATCAAAGAAAAAAGTAATCGTAGCAGTAAATAAAATTGACTCGAAATTATCACGTGATAATATGTATGATTTGTATGAATTAGGATTTGATAATTACCAGTTTATATCTTCAGAACAAAACGAAGGAATTTATGACTTACTAGAAGAAATTGTAAGTGATTTCCGTGAGATTGAAGAAGAAGAAGATGGAACTTTAAAATTTAGTATTATCGGAAGACCAAATGTTGGAAAA
>CAYJJY010000005.1:0-34097 GCA_964370615.1 uncultured Muribaculaceae bacterium | reverse complement strand
TAGAAAGTGAATTTTATAAAACACCATTTGTCTTTAAAATTCCAGTATATCAAAATATGCCAGAATCAAATCCAAAACCATCAGAAGCAAGTCCAATAAATTACTTAAGTAATATAGTTGTAAATGGTCAATTACTAGCTAATTTCGATTACAGTAAAACAACATACAACTTAGAAATACCACATAATGTAACAAATTTAAATATCGAAGCAACAGCCCTAGCAGCTAGTAGTGGGGCATCCGTAACAGGGACCGGAAATATCGCTATAACATCTAAAGAACAAAAAGTGATAATTACAGTAACAGCCGCTAATGGTAGTGTGAAAAATTATGAAATAAATGTCATTCAATTAGAACCAGATGAAAATTTAATGACATTAGAAGAAACCTTAAATAACTTACAAAGTTTAAGAGTTAACGGTACATATTTATCAGGGTTAACGAATATCGATAATGTTAAACAAGCAGTAACAACTGCTAATCCTAATGCCTCAGTTACAATAAAAGACCACAGTGGAAATATATTAACAACTGGAAATTTAGCGACAAATTATATAATAGAAATAACAGCGAACAACGAAACAAAATTATTTTCATATGTTTTATATGGAGATGTAAATGGTGATACATTAGTAGATATAGTTGATTTATTAATGGTTCAAAAACAAATATTAAAAGCACACACTTTAACAGGAGGCCAATCATTAAGTGCCGATGTTAATAAAGATGGTGTTATCGACATTCTGGATTTATTAATGGTCCAAAAACACATTTTAAATGTTAGTTATATAATTCAATAAGGAGGGAAAAATGAAAAAAATAGCAGTAATTTTATTTGCTATATGCATGACTTTTATTTATACAAATGAAATAAATGCAACTAGTGCCACAATAAGTGTCACTAGCAGTAAATCACAAGTAATAGTAGGAGATACGGTTACTATAACAGTTAAAGTTTCTTCTAGTAATACCTTAGGAGCATGGTATTTTGATGTCCAAGGATCATCAAACTTAACATTTCAAAGTTCAACAGCAGGAGGATTAAGTGTAGCCGATGTAGGAAATGGAACTATAACTACTAAGACATATACATTTACCTTTAAAGCCTCATCATCAGGTAATGCTCAAGTATCAGTTGTTAATCCAAGAGTTTTAGATTTTAATACTAATGCAGCTATGTCAGTAAGTCCTAAGTCAGTAACGTTTAAAACTCTAACTCAACAAGAATTAGAAGATAGTTATAGTAAAAATAACGATTTAAAATCACTTACAGTTGAAGGATATGACATTACCCCAACTTTTGATGATGATGTTTTAGAATATTCTTTAGAAGTAGAAAATGGTGTTACAGAAGTTAATATCACAGCTTCAAAAGAAGATTCAACAGCAGTTGTATCTGGAACAGGTAAAGTAAGTTTAAATGAAGGAATGAACATAGTAGAAATCGACGTAAGAGCTCAAAACGGTTCACTTCAAACATATGTTATTAATATCAATGTAAAAGAATTAGACCCGATAAATGTTACAGTTGATAATAAAAATTATACAGTGATAAGAAAAAGGGAATTCTTCCCCCAAACATCAGTTTTTTATACAGAAAGTACCACTTTAATTAATGAAGAAGAAGTACCAACAGTTTACAATGAAACGATAGATTATACCCTAGTTGCACTAAAAGATGAAAGTGGAGTAACCTCATTATTCAGATATGATAATGGGGAATATACAAAATATGAAGAAGTAAATTTTAATCAAGTTTTTATAATTCCATTACCATTTGAAACAGAATTAGAAGGATATGAAAAAACGAATGTTAAAATAAACTCATCATCAGTATTAGGATATATCAAAGACTCATACCCATTAATTTATGGTTTGAATCTACAAACAGGAGAAAAAAATATTTATTCATACGATGAAAGTGAAAATACTGTCCAAAAATTTAAAGTAGTAGAAGAAGAAAATAATGAAATTTTACTAATATATATAATTATTGGATTAGGTTCATTTTTAACCTTAACATATTTAGTTATAATGGTTAATTTAATAACAAAACCAAAAACTAAAAAAAGAAAAAAAGATGATTTTTTAGAATTTGAACAAGAATTTTCAAAAGAAGAAACTATAGTAACAGAAGAAATAGAAAACACCAAAGAAGAATTAGTAATTGAAAAACCAAAATCAGAGAAAAAGAAAAAAATAAAAGAACCAAAGACAGAAAAAACTAAAGAGAAAAAAATAAAAGAACCAAAGAAAGAAAAAACTAAAGAGAAAAAATTAAAATCTGAAAAAACGACTAAAGAAGTAGATGAAAATTTAACTAAAGAAAAATTAGATTTTTTCGAAGAAATACTACCAAAAGAAGAAACAGAAAAGCCTGTAAAATCATCTGATGATATAAACGAATACATAAAAAAAAGAAAAAAAGATAAATTCGATTTAGGACAATCAATGTATGATATCGAAAAAATAAACAAAGAAAAAAAATAGGAATTCCTATTTTTTCTTTTTCTTAAAATCAAAAATAACATTAGTTTTTAAAACAAAAAATATTACTATAACTGATAAGAATCCATAAATTATAAAACTTTCTTGGTGATAACCAATCGAGAATAAAATTGAGTTAATTGCAAATAATATATTTATACCATATATAATTAAAACCGTAACCTTTTGAGATAATGTTCTACTTAATAATTGATGATGAATATGAAACTTATCAGGAGTTGAAAAGACATTCACACCCTTTAATCCACGTCTTAAAATAGCAAAAATAGTATCTAAAATAGGAATAGCTAAAATAATAATAGGAACTAATAAAGAAGATAAAGTTGCAGCTTTAAACCCTAATAAAGCAACAACAGAAATTATAAGACCCAATAACATAGCCCCAGAATCACCAGCAAATATTTTGGCAGGATTGAAATTATGAACCAAAAATCCTAAACAAGCACCTAACATAATAAAACATAATATAACTTGAAAATCAAAACCACCAATAAGTTGCCCAATAATACCAATAGTTAAAAAGTAAATAGCACTAATACCACTAGATAAACCATCCATTCCATCAATTAAGTTAATACAATTAATACAACCCAATATAAAAAATAAAGTAAGAGGAATAGTTAATAAAGCTAAATCGATATAAAGACCAAAAATAGTTAAATGATCCAAATAAACATCACCATGAAAAACAATGACACAAGCAGCAACAAATTGACCAATAAATTTGTACCTAGCTTTAATTGGTTTAATATCATCAATTATCCCAGTTATTAAAATAATAAAACTAGCAATTAAAATTGAATTCATTACCGTATTTTGACTAGCAAATAACATATAACCGAGTAGCAAACCGAAGAAAATACCTAAACCACCTAATCTAGGAATTGGTTTTGAATGTATTTTTCTGCTATCAGGAATATCCAAAGCATTAATATGAATTGCAATTTTTTTAACTATTGGAATAATCAAAGCAACAAAAATAGCAATTGTTAAAGTTATAAATAAGTTATTCATCATAATCACCTAAACTAATTTTAACAAATAACAACGATTTTAGCAAGGGATTAATTTACTTTGTTATGTTTACATGCTATAATTGTAAGGAGAGGTGAAACCAGTGAAAAGAGTACTGTTTATATCAAGTGCTGGTGGACATTTAAATGAACTTCGCCAACTTGAAAAATTATTTTTAAAATACGATTCATATCTTATAACAGAGAAAAATAAAGCAACCATCAAATTAAAAGATGAATATAAAATTAAATATTTAATTTCAGGAAGTAAATCTCACATTTTAATTTATCCCTTTAAATTATTTATAAATACTATAAAAAGTTTTGTTTATTACTTCCAAATCAGACCTAAGTACATCATAACTACTGGAGCTCATACAGCAGGACCAATGTGCTGTATTGGAAAAATTTTCAAAAGTAAAATAATTTATATCGAAACATTTGCCAATATAAATACCAAAACAATAACAGGTAAATTAATTTATAATTTTGCTGATATGTTTATAGTACAATGGGAATCAATGTTAAAATTATACCCAAAAGCAAAATTTGGAGGTTGGATTTATTAATGATATTCGTAATGTTAGGAACCCAAGACAAATCTTTTAAAAGATTATTAGAAGCAATAGAAAAACAAATAATAAAAAAAAATATAACTGAGAAAGTTATAGTCCAAGCCGGAACCACAAAATATACTTCTGATAAAATGGAAATATTTGATTTAATTCCATCATCAGAATTAAAAAATTACATCAAAAAAAGCAATCTAATAATTACCCACGGTGGAGTAGGTTCAATATTAGATTCGTTAAAACTAGGAAAAAAAGTAATAGCAGCTCCACGATTAAAAAAATATCAAGAACACGATAATGATCATCAAAAACAAATAATAAAAGAATTTGTAAAACAAGGATTTATTTTAGAATTAAAAGATTTTAATAAATTAGACAAAGTATTAAAAAAATCACAAACATTTAAACCTAAAAAATATCAAAGTAATACTGATAACTTTATAAAAATAATTGAAGATTTTATCGAAAAAAATTAGAAGAGGTAAACATGTTTAAAGTATATAGAGCCAATAAGAATGAAGAATTAACACAATTCTTAATTCAATATTATCCAAAAAAAGAAATAAAAAGATTATTAATAAATGAAAGAATCACTGTAAATAATCAAAAAACAACAAAATATAACTATCAACTAAGAAAAAATGATGAAGTAGTAGTCAATCTAAATAAAACAGATTTAAATGTACTATATGAAGATAAAGATTTAATAATTGTTGACAAAAAACACAACTTACTTTCAATAGCAACAGATACTGTATCAAGAACTTTATATAAACAAGTTAGTGATTACATGAAAAATAAAAGTAAAAGTTCAAAAATATTTATAGTTAACAGATTAGACAAAGATACATCAGGAATTGTAGTATTTGCTAAAACACAAAATGTTAAACTAAAATTACAAGATGATTGGGAAAATGTTGAAAGAAGATATATAGCAGTTGTAAATGGTAAAACTAAAAATGAAGGTGTAATTAGAAGTTATTTACAAGAAGATAAAAATTTATTTGTAAAATCAGGAACAACAGGAAAACTAGCAATTACAGAATATAGAAAAATAAAAGAAAAAAATAAAAAAACATGGTTAGATATAAATATTAAAACAGGAAGAAAAAATCAAATTAGAGTTCATATGAATGATATTGGATGCGCAATTAAAGGTGATACTAAATACGGTGGTTCAAAAGAAAAAAGAATGTATTTACATGCATATTACATAAAATTCACACATCCAGTAACAAAAAAACTATTAGAAGTTAACGCAATAATCCCAAGAGAGTTTAATTAGTTAAACTTTTTTTTTGCAAATTTGCGCAATTCAAAACTGTGTGTTAAAATAAGTGTAAGACATAATTAAAGATATTGTTTCTTGTCAAAATCACTGTTCTGTGTTACAATAAATATGGTGATATAAATGGATAATAATATTAAAAAAGCTTTAACAAAAGAAGCAGATAGACAACAAAAAAATATTGAATTAATTGCATCAGAAAACTATGTTTCAAAATCAATTTTAGAATTACAAGGAAGTATTTTCACAAATAAATACGCAGAAGGATATCCACACAAAAGATATTACGGAGGATGTGAAAATGTTGATATAGTAGAAGATTTAGCAATTAAATACTCAACTGAATTATTCGAATGCACATATGCTAACGTTCAACCTCATTCAGGAAGTAGTGCCAACATGGCAGTATTTAAAGCTTTATTAAACATCAAAGATAAAGTTTTAGGAATGAATCTAGATCAAGGTGGACATCTAACACACGGACACAAACTTAATTTCAGTGGATTAGATTATGAAGTTATTCCATATAATGTAAATGAACAAACAGGTCAAATAGATTATGATAAACTAGAACAAATCGCACTACAAGAAAAACCAAAAATGATAATTGCTGGAGCTAGTGCTTATTCAAGAACTATTGATTTTAAAAGATTCAAAGAAATAGCACAAAAAGTTGATGCATATCTAATGGTTGATATGGCTCATATTGCCGGTTTAGTAGCAGTAGGATTACACCCATCGCCATTTCCATATGCTGATGTTGTAACTTCAACTACACATAAAACATTAAGAGGACCACGCGGTGGATTAATTTTAACAAATAATGAAGAAATTATTAAAAAAGTTAATAAAATTATTTTCCCAGGAATTCAAGGTGGACCACTTATGCACGTAATAGCAGCTAAAGCTCAATGTTTCTATGAAGCATTACAACCAGAATTTAAAACATATCAAGAACAAGTATTAAAAAATATTAAAGCACTAAGTAAAGAACTTAATGATAATGGATTAAAAATAATAACAAACGGAACAGATAATCATTTGATATTAGTTGACGTAAGCGCAGTAGGGTTAACTGGTAAAGAAGCAGAAGAACTTTTAGATGAAGTGTATATTACAGTTAATAAAAATACTATTCCTTATGACAAACAATCGCCATTTGTAACAAGTGGAATTAGATTAGGTAGTCCAGCTATGACAACAAGAGGATTAAAAGAAGAAGATTTTACAGAAATAGGTAAAATTATTGCAGATACATTATTAAAAAAAGAAACAATTGAATCATTAAAAGAAAGGGTAGTAAACATTACAGATAAATACCCATTATAGGAGGGTGAAATGATAATAGATGGAAAAAGTGTCGCACAAGAAATTAAAACACAATTAATTACTAAAATTGACAAAGTAATGATTAAACCATGCTTGGCAGTAGTTCAAGTAGGAAATGATGAGGCCAGCAATGTTTACATAAAAGCAAAAGAAAAAGCTTGCAAAGAAGTGGGACTTTATTTTAAACACATTAAATTAAGTGAAGATAATAAAGAAATAGAAATAATAAATAAAATAAAAGAATTAAATAATGATGAATATGTAAATGGAATTTTAGTTCAATTACCACTTCCAGATAAATTTAATAAAAATCGAATAATAAATGTAATAGATAAACATAAAGATGTTGATGGATTAACTTTATACAATATGGTTAAATTATACAAAGGAACACCAAATATTACACCATGTACACCCAAGGGAATTATGCGTTTATTAGAACATAGTGAAATAGAAATCGAAGGTAAAAATGTTGTTATAGTTGGCCGCTCAGAGTTAGTAGGTAAACCTCTTGCAATGCTTATGATGCACCAAGGAGCTACAGTAACAATCTGTCATTCCAAAACAACAGATCTGAAATCTCATACAATTAATGCAGATATATTAGTTTCTGCCGTAGGAAAAGCAAATTTAATCACAGCCGATATGGTAAAAGACAATGCTTATGTAATTGATGTTGGAATCAATCGTATTGACGGTAAATTATGTGGCGATGTTGATTTTGAAAACATATCAAAAAAAGCTGATATAACACCAGTACCCGGTGGAGTAGGACCCATGACAATAGCGATGTTGATTGAAAATACCATTGAAAATTTTAACAGTAAAAGGAGTTAATATGAACAAAAAAGCATTTACACTAGTTGAACTTCTAGCAGTAGTAGTAATATTAGCAGTTATAGGTATTATTATAGTTCCAGTTGTTATAAATACTATTAATAGCAATACAGAAAAATTATACGAAGCTCAAATCGATGAAATAAAAACAGCAGCAGAGAAATATGCTCTTTATAATTTAAGTGATTTACCACTAACTGAAAATGATATATTAACAATAACTTTGAAAGATATAAAGGATGCTAATTTAATAGATATAAATATCAAAAATCCTAAAACAGAGGAATTGTTTGCGGATAATATGTTAATTAATATAAAATTCATCAACAACAAATACACTTTTACAGTATTAGATGAAGGAGTAGTAGAAGATAATCAAAATGCTCCAAAAATAAACATTAATGGTGATATTTTAATGATTGAAGAAGTAAATTCTACATTTACAGACCCAGGAGCTACAGCTTATGATAAAAATAATCAACCGGTAACTATTGATATTCAATATAAAAAAGGTGATTTACAAATTCATGGAATTGATACTAAAAATTTAGGAACATTCACAATTGTCTATTCAGCTAATTTTATCGAAAATAGTCAAGTTTATACATCATATGTATTTAGAACTGTAATTATTGAAGACTCAGTAAGTCCAATAATAACATTCAATGGTAAACTAACACTAACAGCAGCTGAAGCAAATGGTTATGATCTTACCAAAGATGTAGTAGTGACTGACAATAGTGGGGAAACTTTAACCGTGACAGTTACTGGTTATGACTCATTTGTAGGAGAAAAAGTAATAACATATACTGCAACAGATAGTAGCGGAAATAAAACAGAAGAAAAAAGAATTGTTGAAATAGTAGAATAACTATTTCTTTTTTTTTGACAAAAACAATATTAATGGGTATACTTATAAAGAAGTTTATTAAATAATAATCTAAAATTAAAAAAGAAAGGGAAAACACATGGACCAAAAACTAACTTTGATGATAATAGAACTCATGAAAGAAAAAAAGAAATTAAATCAAAAAACAATAAAAGAAATCATTCTCTTTTTAATAAAAGAAAATGGCTAAATAAATACATAAAAACACTTTCATGGAAAAATAATCTAGAAAATAATGCCACAGCAAAGTATTTTCCTGCTACAAAAAAGTTTGAGATATCACCAATAAAAATAAATGAACACATAAAAAAAGAACTAGAAAAAAATGATAATCTAACACTTTTAGAAAGAAAAATATTTCCATTTTTATTGATACTAAGAATCTTATTACATGAATTTGAACATGTTAAGCAAAGTAAAGAAATAGACCAAAATAAGAAAAATGTGGAAACTAAATTATTAAGCACTGCTTTTCCAATATATGTGATAGATCAATTAATAGAAGAAGGAACATATAAAGAATTATCTGAGGAAGAAATTGAGGATTATACTAAAAAAAGAAAACAATTTAACAAAGATTTTTATACTCAAAATCCAGCTGAAAGAATTGCTGAAATTGAAACATTCAAACAACTTAGAAATATCGTCAATATTATTAAAAAAGAATGTCCTAATGTTTATGATTTTTTTAGTAAAAAATACCATTTAACATATATAAGAGGGTATGATTTTAATAAAAAAAATATATTTTGTTCGCCAACTAAATTATATTTAGAAGGACTAAAATTCGAAAAAGCATATTTTGATTTCTCTCATCATCTTACAGAAGTAAATTCAAGTATCGAAAAAAATGATTATTCTTTAAAAGAAAAAATGAGATTGGGATTGCCAATAGAATTTGATGAATTAGAAAATTATAAAAAAAACAAAGGAATTTGACAACTATATATAACTGTGATAAATTATTACCTAAACGAAAGAAGGACATAATGAAAATAAAAAAACTAGTTATTTTAACAACAGCCATAACAACAATATTTGCAAGTGGATGTAGTATTAATAAAAATAGTAATTATACTAACAATGAACTTTCATCATTAAAAGTAATAAAATCCAACCAAACTGATAAAATTAGTAATATATTAAAATTAAAAAATCATCTAAATTTAAAACAACAAATAGAAATTTTATTAAATGATTTAAACTTTGAAGAATTAAATTATTTTTATGAAAAAAATAATAGTTTAATAAATCAAGGAAAAAATAAAATAGAAATGTTAAGTCAAACATCAAGTGATTATATTGATATGTATTTCTTAAGAATAGATCAAATGAACAGTGCTAAAATAGATTCTAATCAAGATGAATATTATGAAATGGTAGAAAATGTAGAAAAAACTTTACAATTACCTCATGAATCATTAGAATTATTTCCAGATGAAGAACAATTTATCCAAATAAAATCAACTGATTTAAATGATATTAAATATTACGAATTAAAAATATTAAGTATTCAACTTGATTCTTTAGAGTATAAAGAAGAGTTTATAAGATATCTAAATAATTTAGATGATGTTGAAGAAGAAATAGAAGAAATTTTTACAGAATATGAAAAAAAAACAAATCAAAAAGTTTATACAAAATAGTTGGATAACTATTTTTTTTGTTACAAAAAAGTTTGACAAAAAAACTATTTAGTATTACAATTTAAATAGGTGAGAATATGTTAAAAGAATTAATAAATAATTATAAACCATATAATGAACAAGAAATAAATGACAAGGAAATTATGTTGAAATTTATCGATGACAATGACAATTATTTAATTAGAGATAATAAAATTGGTCATTTTACAGCTTCAGCATGGGTAATTAATAAAGATAAAACAAAAGTTTTAATGATATATCACAATATATATAATTCTTGGGCTTGGACCGGAGGGCATGCTGATGGCGAAGAAGAACTATTACAAGTAGCTCTAAGAGAAGTAACTGAAGAAACAGGAATTAAAAATATAAAACCAATTAATCAAGATATTCATTCATTAGAAATAATACCAGTCGATGGTCATATTAAAAAAAACAAATATGTTTCATCACACTTACATTTTAATATAACATTTTTAATAGAAGCAGATGAATTAGAACCATTAACTATCAAAGAAGATGAGAACAGTGGTGTTAAATGGGTTGATATAAAAAAAGCAGTATCTTTATCTAAAGAAGATAGAATGAAAGTAATCTATCAAAAGATTATTGATAAAATATGAGAAGAATAATTTTAACTGTTATCCTCATATTATTAATTCCTATCTTTTTAATAATTAACTTAAATCTACATTTGTTAATAACGCTATTTTTAATAATTTTAGAAATAATTATTTTAGGAACAATCTATAAAATAATAAAAACCAGTAATAAAAGAGGATATATAACAGACCATTTTAAAACTAAAGAAAATATAAGTTATATAGATATCTTAAAAAATCAATTAAAAAATTTAAACATAGAAACAACAATAACTGATAATATTCTAATATATAAAAATATTAAAATAATGTATCTAGATGACAAAGGAGTTATAAAAGGAAATAAAGAAGATAAATATCTGACTTTAAATAATAAAGAAATAAATAATCCCTTTAATAAAACAGATGAAGCCTATATTATTAAAACTCAAGATATAAAATTAATATCAAATAACATAAAACTACAAGAAGTAAGTCAATTACTTTTCTTAATTGAAAGAAAACATTATAAAATAAATTCAAAACATAATAAATAAAACAAATCGATATCTACATTTTTATAACAACAAGTTTACTCCCTGTGTTAATCTAAAAAGGAAATGGTATTGTTTTTTTATATAAAAATTCAATCATTGCATAAGAAAGAGGTTTTAATGCTGATAAAGTTCCAAATAAATCAATAATTAAATTAGAAAACATTAATAAAAAATATAAAACTAAAACTAAAACAGTTGAGGTTTTAAATGACCTTAGTATTGATTTTTACAATGGTAATTTCTATGCTATTATGGGACATAGTGGTAGTGGCAAATCAACACTAATTAACATGCTGGGATTAATAGATCATTTTGATTCAGGAAAATATACTTTATATGATACAGATGTAAATGAATTTAATGATACAAGATCATCATATTTAAGAATGAAAAATATTGGTTTTATATTTCAAGAATTTCATTTAAACCCAACACTAAAAGCATATGAAAACGTCATTGTACCAATGCTTTTAAATAAAAATATTAATGCAAAAGAAAGAAAGAATAAAGCTGATAATCTCTTGAAAAAACTAGGTCTAGAAGATAGAATAGACCATTTTCCTAAAGAATTATCTGGAGGAGAACAACAAAGAGTCGCAATCGCTAGAGCCTTAGCTAATGATCCTCATATTATCTTAGCTGATGAACCAACTGGGAATCTTGACGAAAAAAATGAAAAAGAAATATTTTCTCATTTAAAAACATTAGCGCAAACTGGTAAATGTATAATCGTGGTAAGTCACAGTGAGTATGTAAAACAATACGCTGATAAAGTATATAAAATAGTTGGTGGTAAATTAGTAGGTGAAGATTAATGACTAAAAAAGATCTACTGAAATACAGTCTAATAAAAGTGATTAGAAACAAAAAAAGTCTTTGTTTTATATCAATCGTCATCATTAGTACAATCTTAATATTAGCTACACTTGTTATAAATTCTAATATTATATCCTTTGTAAATGCTAGCATAAATCAAAATATTGGATTTAGAACTTTAAGTGTATCTGTAAAAGTAGATTCCAAAGATTTAGGGAAAGAGGAAATAACACAAGTCGATCACGTTTTAGAAGTATATAATTCATTTTATGATTCTGTTCTTGTAGATAGTGATTTCAGCACAGATAATTTAAACGGTAAAGTTGATTTACTATACGGTTCTGAATACACATTACCACAAATCATATCAGGAGATACCTTTAATTCAAATGAAAAGGGTGTTGCAATTTGTCCTGTCTCTTTTTATCCAGATGATTCCATATATACCATGCAAATGAATCAAGATTATTTAATTAACGGTTATGAAATCTTAAACAAAACCTTTAATATAAAATATTATTCTTACGAATATGATGGGTTTAAGGTAAATAAGAAAGAAGAATTTACAAAGGAACTAAAAATTATTGGATTATACGATAATACTTTAAATATAAATTTAAATAATCAATGTTACATCTCTATAGAAGATATGAAAGATATACTAGATATTGCCATTATAGAAGGAGTAAATGAATCTAGTTATCATGCCTTTTATGTAGTAGTAGATAAAGTTACTAATATAAATAAAGTAGTCGAAGAATTAAATACTTTAGGGTTTTATAATATAGATATGAAAAACTCAATTGATACTGAAATGGTCGGGATAATTCAAGTATCATGCTTTATTATACTCTTTATTGTAGTAACATCAATTATAATGATATCTTCGTTTTACATAAAAAAAAGAATAGTTAATGAAAGAAAAATCATCGGTTCATTAAGAACTTGTGGATTTAATAAAAAAACAATAAAAAATATTTATTTAACAGAAATTTTTCTCACAACATGTATAGCTTATTTAATAGGATGCATTTTATTTATCTTTGCATTTTATCTATTAAAAGAAAATATTCTAAATGTATTTGAAAGTATCGGAGTAGTATTTACTATAAATATTCCAAACTTTATTTTATCATTTATAGCCGTAAATATAATGCCATTAATATTTTCGATATTTACAATATTAAAAACAATAAATAAAGAGATAGTTATTTTAGTTGGAAATGAGGAATAAAATGATTTTAATAAAAGAATTTTTCAGAAAAAAAACAATAAAAATTTACTCTATTATAATATGCATATTACTAGTATCTATAATATTGCTTTTAAATTTTGCAGGATATTATGATAAATTATTCAATGAATTATATCAAGAAAATTCAGCCTTAATAATGATAAGTAGAGAAGATCATTATAATGAATTAATAAAATATGATTTTATAACATCATTCGAAAAAGCCTTAATATTCACACCCGATTATGAATATAAAAATTTAGGTCGTGCAGGATATGAAATTCAAATGGATGGTAATATTGTTGGTACGGAAGAAGGAACTATAAGTACCAGTAAAGCAAACTGGGAAGATTTTGTACTATACGGTTTAGGAAAAGATAATATAATAGTCTACAAAGATAATAATTTAGAAACTAATTTAAACAATAATGAAATCGCCTTATCATTTACTCCAGCGATTGAACATAAAGAGGCAACATTACCAGAATTAATAAATCAAGAAATAGGTTTTTATTTCAATAATAATAAAGTAAAATTTACAATAAGTACTTTTTATGAAAGTGTTTTACCAGGCGTTGTTGTAGCAGAAGAAGTATTTAAAGAATTAGAAAAAGACAGTAACTTATATGTTTATAAAATGTCTACAAATGATTATAAAAAAGCATCAGATTTAGAAATAAAATTAAAAGAATTTGAAAACAATTCCGATTACAACATTACACTTATCAGAGCTTATGATGCTGAAGTAGGAGAGAATATTGAAAAGTTAGAAAGTACAGCTCAAATATTACAATTCACAAGTTATTTGGCAATTATAATGTTTACCATAATATTTATATTATTAATCAATAATATTATAAAAGATGAAAATAAATATATTATGGTAAAAAGAATGATTGGTTTTAATAAAATAAAAATTTTTATAATCATTACAACCCAATTAATTATACTATGTACACTCGCACTTTTAACATCAATAGTTATATCAATAATGTTAAATTTATTTATAAATAATTTATTTAATTTTAATTTAGATATAATTAATGTTAATTATGTTCTAAAAATATATTTATTTATAATAATGACAACAGTTGTACTTTGCTTGTTTGATAAAACTACAAATAAAAATTTAATTAGGTATAGAGACTAGCATAAACTTAACTGTGTAATTATATGTAATTTAAAACAGGTGAATTTGACAATCAAAATTAAACATGATAAATTAAAAACACATAATGACAATACTTCGTTGACAAAGGCATTACTTGTCTATTAGGACGGTGCAAAAAGTAAAACCTTAGTTTTGTGTAGTAAGTTGTATTAATATTCAATAGAGGATTGAAGGGTTAATAGTAATAGTGGTTCTATTATATAAGGCTATTCATCAGATGCTACTACCAATAAAACTAGTGATGCCAATCAAATTTTAAAAAACAAATATTAAGGAGGAAATTAAAATGTTTAAAAAAATTATAATTACTTTACCACTTATTTTTCTTATGTTTGGTTGTGAAACTAAAGATTTAGATAGTGATAAAGAACAACCAAGAAATTATCATGGTGAACAACAAATAGAATATTCATGGGCTTATGATGTAAGTGATTATGAAAAAGTTATAGAAGATTCAGATGGAATTTTAAAAGTTAAAATCCAGGAAATTGGTGATGGAACATTTAAGTATTCTAATGATGATAGTGATTATCCTATTAGCCCTATAAAAGTGGAAGTATTAGATGTACTTTATGGAACAACAGACAATAAAAATATTACTGAAATATATCAAGCTGGAGGAGATGTAACTATCACTCAAATGATAGACTATTACTCTGAAAGCAAAATAAAAAAAATGGGACTTGATACTATTGATGTAGCTGAAAGAGACAAAACTTATGTGTCATATGATGTTTTAGATGCTAAAGAGCTTGAAGTTGGTAAAACCTATATAATATGTTTAAAAAATAAAGTAGATAATCAACCAAACTTCATTCCAGCTTCAGGATATGCTGTATTTGAACTAGAAGATAACGAAAATTATAAAAATATTATAACTGATAAAATCGTATCTATAAATGAATTTAAAAAATAAAATTTCAAAACATCTTAGAACAAATTTTCTCTAATGATGTTATTAATATTTCAATATCAAACAGTGTTTGTAAAATAAAAAAATATAGATAGAAAAGTTAAAAGAACAGGAAAAATTCTGTTCTTTTCATATATATAAATATTTAACATAAACTTAATTGGGTGATTATATGGAATTTGAAATAGGACAGTTAGTTACAAGAAATTCATACAACAATGACATTATATTTGAAATAACCGATATTATTGATAATATAGTTTATTTAAAAGGAATAAATATTAGATTAAAAGCTGATAGTGATATATTAGATTTAAAAAAATTCGATACTGTCGATGAAGATGAAAGAGAATTTATAGAAAAAATAAAACCAACAACTAATTTAAATAAAGAAATAATTTTTTATTTAACATCAGATGATAAAAATTATGAAGAAATTTGTCAAATAGAAAAAAATACAATAAATTGCTCCAATTTAGGTATTTTTAAAAAACAATGAGTTAAGTAGTTTTTATATTTTAAAATATGGTATAATTACATTAGAAGGAAGTAGTTAATATGAAAAAAAAGATTCTTTTAAGTGCATTATTGTCTTTAGTTTTTACATTTTTATTTTTTAGAATTATTAATTGGTGTGATACTAATATTGCACCTTTACAAACACAATTATTTAGATATGTTTATTTTTATTTGATGTTATTATGCTTGTTATTAAAAATAAGTAAATTAAATAATAAAAATTCGATAAAAGAAAAAAAATTTTTCCTAATTATTGGATTTAGCCCACTTTTAATATCCATATTAGGATCTATTTATTTTTCGATTTTTGGTTTTTCAGAGTTGAATTTTGGTGGCTATACTTATGGTATTAATGCTTTTGCTAATAGTTTTAAGTTTATTTCTTTTAGTATTTTACCAATGTACATTATTGGAAGTACAATAATTATATTATTACTTATGATGCATAAAAAATAATAGGATATAATATAAAATTGTAGCAAATAAAAATCAGAAATTTTTCATATCTGATTTTTTATGAAATTAAGGCTTTTTTGAGTCTTTTTTTATACTAAAATTTCATAATTCAATCAAAAAAACATAAACTTAATTGGGTGATTATATGGAATTTGAAATAGGACAGTTAGTTACAAGAAATTCATACAACAATGACATTATATTTGAAATAACCGATATTATTGATAATATAGTTTATTTAAAAGGAATAAATATTAGATTAAAAGCTGATAGTGATATATTAGATTTAAAAAAATTCGATACTGTCGATGAAGATGAAAGAGAATTTATAGAAAAAATAAAACCAACAACTAATTTAAATAGAGAAGACTACTTTTATATCCCTGGTAAAATACTACATATAGATGGAGATCCTCATTACTTAAATCGTTGTTTAGATTATTACAAACAAGTCAATATTTGGGCAAAGGGTGTAGTAGAAAAAGAAGAAAATGTATCACTTTATATTAAAGACTGGTTAGAAGAATATAATCCTAATATTATAGTTATAACAGGTCATGATGCCTATTATAAAAAAAAGGGAAATCAAGATGATTTAAATGCTTATAAAAATAGTAATAATTTCGTAAATGCTGTAAAAGAAGCAAGGAAATGGGAAAAATCTCATGATAAATTAATTATAATAGCTGGTGCCTGTCAATCAGATTATGAAGAATTAATTAAAGCAGGCGCTAATTTCGCAAGCAGTCCTAAAAGAATTAATATTCATGCCCTAGATCCAGCAATTATTGCTACCAAAATGAGTATGTCAGATGCTAGTTTTGAAATTGATTTAAAAGGAATTATTGAAAATACAAAGTACGGAAAACAAGGAATAGGTGGAGTTAAAACAAAAGGAACTATGTACATAGGTTATCCGAGATAAGGAGAAAAAATGATTGAAAAAATAAGAGGTAGATTAGATAATTATGTAGGTAAAGAAATAACAATAAAATATAATTTAGGTCGAAACAAATTTGAAAAATATAACGCTGTTATAACAGAATTGTATGATAATATATTTATTGTAGAAACAGAAAATAAAAGTACAAAATCATTTTCTTATATAGATGTACTAACTCAAATGATAAAAATTAATTACTAAAATAATTACATTACTTAAATAAAAATATTTACAAATTCGCTATTTTTTGATATGCTTAAATAGAATAGTGAAAGGAGCAAGATGAAAACAAACAATTTAATTATAACATTCACAATTCTATTAGCAATTATTTTAATGTCTATTGGATATGCAGCGCTTAATACAAACCTACAAATTAGTGGAAGTGTTTATGTGAGTGCGAGTCCAGGTGTTAGGATTATAAGCAATGAACTAAATAAAGTAAGCAGTGCATATGAAACATATCCACCATCATTTACGCAAAATACAATAACTAATTATTCAACGACACAATATGGAACATCATCTATTGAATATCGAGTTGGAATTGAAAATACTACATCGACGACATATTTTATTGAAAGCATAAAAACACTAATTGATGATAATCCTAATATGTTTTATACTTTAAAAGGTATCAGTAATTATCAAATAATAAATCCTGGTGAAACAATATATTTTACAATAACAATAAAACCAAGTGGTTATTATAACATTCAAAGTGAAACACTATCATTAGAATTTACTTTCACTGAGAGTTACATTTTTGAAGATAACACATTAAATGGTGCAGATCCAGAATTAGTTTTTGGATTAGTTCCAATTGAATATCAAAATAATGGAACATTGAAAAAAGCAGACATCAATTCCAATTGGTATTCATATTTAGATAAACAATGGGCCAATGCAATTTTAGTAACGGAAGAAACAAGAAAATACTATGATGAAGCTTCAGCGGGAACAAAAATTGAGGAAGAAGATATCTTAGGATACTATGTTTGGGTACCAAGATTCGAGTATCAAATTTTCAACACTACACAAGAATCTGTTGATAAAACGACAACTAGTATTAGATTCGTTTCTAAAGATACTCCACTAGTAAGTTCGACAGAACTAGGAAGTTTTGTTACTCACGAAGCTTTCATGTATGATGGGTCACCATTATCAGGAATATGGGTTGGAAAGTTTGAAACAACTGGAACTTTAGAAACACCTACAATACTGCCAAATCAAACAGCAATAAAAACTAGCATTTCTTCTTTATTTCAATCAAACATTAAATTTTCAGGTGGTGTTTACGACGGTGATTTAGCCATAACATATGAGGATAATTCCTATTATGGTCTTACAGCAGCATCAGAAAGCAGAATGTTAAAAGAAAGTGAATGGGGAGCCATTTCGTTACTATCTAATAGTATATATGGAAACGCTACAACAATTTGGAATAATGCCTCAACAATAACAGGATGTGGTGGGACTTCAGTAGATGATTCTAATAAAAGTACCTGTATAAATGGATTTGGAACTATAGATAATGATTCTTACACTCAAAGTACAACCGGAAATATATATGGTATTTTTGATATGGCAGGTGGTTCATGGGATTATACAATGGGGACATATGAAAATACAATATCAAGTTCTGGATTTACATCAACTTGGTTAAGTAACAATCAAAAGTTTTATACTAATATATCTTCTAATTATTTAGAAAACTTAGGACTAACACAACTAGAAACATTAAGTTGGGATAGTGATTTATACGTCCCACCAACACAAAGTATCCCATGGTCAATTAGAGGTAACAACAATGCAGGTTCTCAAGCATCAGGAATATTTGCAGTTGGTAACACTAGAGGGAATGCTAATAATGCCTCACGAAATGTAATAATTAATGTCCCAATATTAGATTAATAAAAAAATAAAAAAACTCATATTAAAAAATAGTGAGTTTTTATTTTGAACAAAAAAATTCAAAGTCATTTCTTTTTAAAAAAAAATGATGTATAATTATTAAAGATAGGAAAGTGATATTATGTTAGGAACAATTATCGGGATAGAAGAAAATGATGTCTTTGTCAAACTAGAAATAAATGTTTTAGAATTTAAAAACTTAATAAATGTTCACGTTGTCTTAGCAGAAGATAATAAGATTATAATAGGTGAGATAATAAATATAAAAGATGGAATAGCACAAATTGGACTATTAGGCGAAATGGAAGGCGAAAAGTTTATTTTTGGTGTTTCAGTTAAACCTTCATTTGCATCGCAAGTGAAACTAGTATCTAAAGAAAAAATACCTATGATTATAAGTGTATCTGATTACAAAGAATATAAAGATTTATATCTAGGAGAAAGTAGTATCTATGAAGGAATTAAAATTCATGTCAATATTAATAATTTTTTCAGTAATCACTTTGCAATATTAGGTTCAACTGGATCAGGAAAATCATGTGGAGTAGCTAGAATAATTCAAAATATATTCGATAAAAAACAATATATAGCCTATAAATCAAGTTTGTTTATTTTTGATGCATATGGTGAATACCACACCGCATTTAAAGATATTAATAAATATAATCCAGGATTAAATTTTAAAACCTATACAACTAATTTAAATTTTAGTGAAAGCGAAGTTTTAAAAATACCAGTATGGTTAATGGGAATAGATGATATTGCATTATTATTAAATGCTGATAAACCATCCCAACTAAGTATAATCGAAAAAGCTTTAAAACTAGTTAACATCTTTGCAAGAAATGATGAAACAGTAATGAAATATCAAAATGATATAATCGCTAGAGCCTTAATTGATATATTAGCAAGTGGAAGACCATCTTCCCAAATAAGAGATCAAGTGTATTCAGTTTTATCTTTTTATAATACTACCGAATTAAATTTAGAAACACCAGTTTTCCAACCAGGGTACACAAGACCATTAAAACAATGTTTATTAATTGATGCCAGTGGGAAAATAAGAGATATGGAATTATTAAATACATTTTTTGAAAAGTTTTTTCAAGAAGGTATTGAATTAAAATTACCAAATGGTGATATAAAATACACACTTGATGATTTAGAAAATGCTTTAAGTTTTGCTTTAATAAGTGAAGGTGTATTAAGTAGCGAAAAAATATATGAAGATTGTAATAATTTAAAAGTTAGAATTCACAGTTTAAATAATAGTACAGCAAAAACATATTTTGAATATGATAATTATATTGATATCGGAGATTATGTTAAAGATTTATTAACAGCATCAAACGGTAAAAAAGCTCAAATCATCAATTTTAATATCAACTACATTGATGACCGTTTAGCTAAAGTAATAACAAAAGTTTATTCTAGAATGTTATTTGAATATGCAAAAAACAACGACACTAGAAATTCAATGCCATTTCATATAATATTAGAAGAAGCCCATAGATATGTTCAAAATGATAACGATATTAATATTTTAGGATATAATATCTTTGATCGAATTACTAAAGAAGGACGAAAATATGGAGTTATATTAGGTCTAATATCACAAAGACCAAGTGAGTTATCAGAAACAGCCATCTCACAATGTAATAACTTCTTAGTATTTAAAATGATTCATCCTTATGATATAGAATATATTAAAAAAATGATACCTAATATCACAAATGATGTTGTTAAAAGATTAAAAATATTACAACCAGGTAATTGTATTGGATTCGGTAGTGGTTTTAAAGTACCAGTTTTAATTAAGTTAGATATGCCAAATCCAGCTCCAAGTAGTAGCAGTTGTAATATATCAGCAACTTGGTTTGTTGAAATGAAATAATACGTTTAGACGTATTTTTTTAGTTATAGCAAAAAACCTTGTAAATGTTTGCTTTTTAATAAACTATATGGTATAATTACACAGGCGAAAGGGAGTATAGTAATGAAAAAAAGAAATATCGCAATTATAGCTCACGTCGATCACGGTAAAACGACGTTAGTAGATAAATTATTACAATCTTCAGGAACTTTTAGAGATAATGAAAATGTTATTGAAAGAGCAATGGATTCAAATGATTTAGAAAGAGAAAGAGGAATTACAATTTTAGCTAAAACAACAGCTATTAATTATAATGACCACCGTATAAATATCTTAGATACACCAGGACATGCTGATTTTGGTGGAGAAGTTGAAAGAATCATGAACATGGTTGATGGAGTTTTATTAATCGTTGATGCTTATGAAGGAACAATGCCACAAACAAGATTCGTATTAAAAAAAGCATTAGAAGCTAATGTTACTCCAATTTTAGTTATAAATAAAATTGATAAAGAATCAGCACGACCAGAAGAAGTAATTGATGAAGTATTAGAATTATTCATCGAATTAGGAGCAACATCAGAACAATTAGATTTCCCAATTTTATTTGCATCAGCAATTAATGGATTAAGTGGAACAGATTATAAAAACTTAGAAACAAGTATGACACCAATATTAGATTCAATTATTGAAAACATTGGTGAACCTAAAGTTGATGTAGAAGGTGGATTACAACTACAACCAGCTTTATTAGATTATAATGATTTCGTTGGAAGAATCGGAATTGGATTAATCAAAAGAGGTAAAGTAAAAGTAAATCAAATGGTAAACATCATGAGATTAGACGGTAGTGTAAAACCATTTAGAATTCAAAAATTATTTGGATTTATCGGACTAAAAAGAATTGAAATCGAAGAAGCAGAAGCAGGAGATATCGTTGCTATTGCTGGTTTAGCAGACATCTTTGTTGGAGAAACAGTTGTAGATGATGTAAAAGAAGCATTACCAATTTTAAAAATTGACGAACCAACTTTACAAATGGAATTTGGAGTAAACACTTCACCATTCTGTGGTAAAGAAGGGGATTTATTAACACCAAGAAAAATTGAAGATCGATTAATTAAAGAAACAGAAAGAGATGTATCTTTAAAAATTGAAGCAAAAGATAATGAAACATGGATTGTATCAGGACGTGGAGAATTACACTTATCAATTTTAATTGAAAATATGAGACGTGAAGGATTTGAATTACAAGTTTCTAAACCACAAATCATAACAAAAGAAATCGATGGTGTAATATGTGAACCATTTGAAGATGTACAAATCGACGTTACAGATGATTGTATCGGTTCAGTAATCGAAGCATTAGGTAAACGTGGTGGAGAAATGATTTCTATGAATAATGTAGGAATGGTAACTAAATTAAATTATAAAGCTCCATCAAGAGGATTAATTGGATTTACAACAGAATTTATGACATTAACAAAAGGTTATGGATTATTTAACCATAGATTCTTAGAATATCAACCAGTTCAATCAGCAGACGTAGGAAGTAGATCTAATGGAGTATTAGTGTCAATGGAAAACGGGAAAGCAACAGCTTACGCCTTAGGTGGATTAGAAGACCGTGGTGTAATGTTTATTGAACCAGGAACTGAAGTTTATGAAGGAATGATCGTTGGTGAAAATAACCACGATAATGACTTAGCTGTAAACGTTGTTAAAGGGAAACAATTGACAAACACAAGAAGTGCTGGTAAAGATAATACAGTAGTATTAAAAAGACCAAAACGAATGAGTTTAGAAAATTGTCTAGACTATATTGATGAAGATGAGTTAGTTGAAGTAACACCTTTAAATTATAGAATTAGAAAAAAAATATTAAATACAGAACAAAGAAAAAAACAACAAAAAAGAAAATAATAATTTTCTTTTTTTATTGAAAAAATGTCAAACCGTTATTACTATCGTAAACATTACTTTCCTTAAATTCATAATTAGCTTCAGAAAAACTAGTAGAATTATCACTATTAACTATATTATTTTTACTGATAATATCTTCACTGTTTTGACTAATAGGTTTGATACTATCTAAATTTTTAAATTCATTTAAAACTCTAAACATTGTTTTAGCATTATTTATAACTGGACCAGCTTGTTTAATTAAAGGCAAAGCTTGATTGACAAAATTTAAAGTCTTTTGTCCACCACTTAAAATTTTTCCAAGAGATAAACCCTTAAATAAATTACCAAACAATCCAGTACTCTGTGCTGTTGTAGAAACAATATTAGGTAGTCCTGAATAAAATGGATAATAATTCATAAACACACCTCTTCTATAAATATTATATGTTTTTAAAAAAAATGTTTTACTATTTATAAAAATGTGGTATAATTAATTTATAAAAGATAGAGGATAGTGTGGTGAATAATTTGAACAAACCAATATATTTGTTGCCGTTTTTGTTTGTATATAAAGTATTTTTGTGCATGTTTAAAATTTTAAAACTTACAAGTTTAGGATTTTTTGCATCAATAACATTTATAATAAACATGATAATAACAATTATTAGTAATACAATTAAATATTCATTTATTGGATTACTATTTACAACAAAAATGTTTTTCAGATTTATTAGATATGTAATGATTGGATTAGCTTTCCCATTTATGTTTTTAATTAAATATTTAGGAATCATAAATGCATATAATAATAAACTTAGAGAAAAACAAGCTTTAGAAAGTGAGAAAAGAGCACTTTCACGTGAACGAAACAAACAGATCTTAGAAGAAAATAAAAAACGATTACAAGAAATTAAAGAAAAAGAAAAAGAAGAACAAGAAAAGAAAAAAGAAGAACAAAAAAATCAAAAAGAAAATAAAAAAACAGATGTTTACATAAATGAAAACATAACTTTTGAAAAAGCAAGTTTTTCTGACAAATTAAAAGAATCTTATGAAAATTCTTCGTTTTCGAAATTATTTAAGAAAAAAGAAAAAGATATCAATAGAGAAGCATTACTTTTAGATTTAGAAGGACAAGATGCTAAAAAAAGTGAACAAAAAAACATGTATAAATATGTAGCTAAAACAGAAGAAGGAAAGATGGAAACAGGTTACTTTCCAGCATTCTCTAAAGTTGAAGTTCATTCCTTTTTATTAAGTGAAGGAAAAGAAGTATATAGTATTCAAACTAATGCTTGGATTCGCATGATGTATGGTAGTGGAACAAAATCCAATACTAAAAAAATAAAAACTACTGATTTAATTTTCTTTATTACACAATTATCAACATATGTAAAAGCTGGAATAACTTTAGTAGAAGCTTTAAAAATATTATCAAATCAGTTTAAAAACGCTAATTATAAAAGAATTTTTAGAGGTATGATCTATGATTTAAGTATGGGAGATAACTTTTCAGATGCCATGATTAAACAAGGAGTAGCATTTCCTCGATTATTAATAAACATGGTAAAAGCATCAGAAATGACAGGAGAATTACCTGAAGTTTTAGATGATATGAATGATTATTATACCGAAGTAGATAAAACAAGAAAGCAAATGATAACAGCTTTAACATATCCAATAATAGTTTTAGTAATAGCTATTGGAGCAGTAATATTTATCATGTTATTCGTAGTACCAAGATTCGTAGCATTATATGAAGGAATTGAAGGTGCTGAATTACCACTTATTACTGTAATCACCCTAGCTGTAAGTAATTTCTTACAAGCTTACTGGATATTTTTAATCATAGGTACAGTAGCAGTTATATTCTTATATATATTTATGTACAGAAAATTAAAAGCATTCAAAACATTAAATCAATGGTTAGTAATGCATTTACCAGTAATGGGAAACGTTATTATTTATAACGAAGTAACAATGTTCACAAAAACATTTGCTTCATTATTAGCGCATAATGTTTTTATAACAGATAGTATGGAAATATTAAATAAAATAACTAATAATGAAGTTTATAAAAAACTTATCGTTGATACCATAGCTAACTTAGCTAAAGGTGATAAAATTTCATTAGCGTTCCAAGATCATTGGGCTTTCCCAATTCCAGCTTATGAAATGATAAAAACTGGAGAACAAACAGGGCAGTTACCTGAAATGATGCAAAAAGTATCAGTATATTATCAAGAGTTACACAAAAATTCAGTAACTAGAATTAAGACATTTATAGAACCTATATTAATCATCTTCTTAGCAGCAATTGTAGGAACAATTATTCTTGCAGTAATTATGCCGATGTTTGATTACTATGGAAGCGCATTTTAGGAGGCATTATGGAATTATTAATTTTCTTTTTAGGAACAATATTCGGATCGTTTTATAACGTAGTAGCCGAAAGAATAACTAACAAAAAATCAATAGTTCACCCTCCAAGTCATTGTCCAAAATGTCAACATATCTTGAAATGGTGGGAACTAATTCCTGTCATTTCTTTTTTATTACAAGGTGCTAAATGCTCGAATTGTAAAGTAAAACTATCATGGTTTTATCCATTATCAGAAATAGTATCAGGATTATTATTTGTAATTTGCTTTTTGGTATTTGGATTTTCTTTAGAATTAATAATAGCACTTACATTTGTTTCAATGCTAATAATAATAGTTTTAAGTGATTTATATTATATGATAATAGAAGATTGTGTTTTAATATTCTTTGGAATAGCAATTTTCTTACAATATATATTCATATACGATATAAAAACAGCTTTCATATACTTGTTATATGGAGTCGGATCATTTGTACTTATGTTAGGACTAAAATTTTTAGGAGATTTCCTTTTCAAAAAAGAGTCCTTAGGTGGCGGCGATATAAAATTAATGCTAGTAATAGGAATGGTAATAGGATTTGATATGTCAATTATGACAATCTTTTTATCAGCTTTTCTAGCTTTACCAATATCATTATTATTAATAAAAAGTGAAAATCATGAAATTCCCTATGGACCTTTCTTAGCTCTAGCAGCTTTAATTATTTATTTCTTTCAAATAGATATGAATATCATTTTAAACTTTTTAAATAATTTGTATTAAAAAAAGAGAAATCTTTTTTTTATTTGATATAATAGAGATAGGTGATAAAATGAAATTATTATTTTTATTAATATTATTAATTCCTTTTACGGTAAAAGGTTTAGAAATCAATTCTGAAAATGCTTTATTTATAAACATTGATAACAAGGAAATCTTAATGGAAATAAATAGTGATGAAAGAATAAAAGTAGCAAGTTTAACTAAAATAGTTACCACTATAACCGCTATTGAACATATTTCAAATCTAGATGAGAAGGTAATTCTTACATCTGATATGTTTATGGGTCTAGTCGAAGCTAATGCCTCAGTAGCAGGGTTTAAAGTAGGTGAGATAGTAACTTATAGAGATTTATTATATGGAACCATGTTAGAATCAGGTGCAGATGCAACACAAGCATTGGCTATTTTAATAAGCGGTAGTGAAGAAGAATATGCTAAACTTATGAATGAAACAATGTATAAATTAAATCTTACCAATAGTAATTTTACCAATTCTAGCGGATTAGATGATGAAAAAGCTTATTCAACATTAAATGATATGGCAATAGTATTGATGTACGCCTTAGAGAATGATACTTTTAAAACAATATACACTAGCTTAGAATATGAGTCATCTAACGGTTTAAAACTTTATAGTACAATGGAATACGTAGGTCAAAGATATGGTATAAATTATGATATAATCGAAGGTTCTAAATCTGGATATACCCCCCTAGCAGGTTACTGTCTTTCTAGTATTTCAAGTTTTAATAATTACAATTATATATTATTAACAGCAGGTGCTGACCCATATGCAGGATACCCTTTAAATGTTGTCGATGCAATAAATATTTATAACCATTATTTTGACAACTATGACTATCGTCAAATTTTAGATAATGAAGAGGTTATTATGACTTTAGAAATAGAAAATAAAGAAGATAAAGTTGAAATAAAAAGTAATGAAGAAATTATACTATACTTAGATAATAATGATAAAATAACATATCAATACCACGGGATAGAAACACTTAACCATGAAATAAACCAAAATGAAATAATAGGGAAGTATCAAATTTTTATTAACGATGAATTATATAAAACAATTGATATCTTAAATCCCATTATCATTAAAAATGAAAACTATATAATCATCATAATGATTATAATTATAATAATAATAGGAGGAATAATATGGAAATTAAAAAAATTAAAGTAGGAAATTTAGAAACAAATTGTTATATATTAACATTAAACAATAAACAATTAGTAATTGATCCAGGAGCAGAGTATAAAAAAATAAAACCACATTTAAATAACCCAGTAGCAGCTTTAATCACTCACTACCACTTCGATCACATCGAAGCCTTAGAAGAATTAAAAAACGATTACGATATAAAATTAATCGACTATAAAAATGAAGGTATAAACGAAATTGAAGATTTTAAATTTGAAGTAATAAAATTTCCAGGACATCATGAAACATGTGTAATGTTTAAATTTAATAACGATGCCTTTGTAGGAGATTTTGTATTCAAAGGAACTATTGGAAGAACAGATTTAGAAACAGGAAATTACGAAGTAATGTTAGATTCATTGGAAAAATTAAAACAATATAATGACTTAAACTTATATTGTGGTCATGGTGATGATACAACATTAAATTACGAAAAAAAAACTAATCCATATTTAAAAAAATAAAGAAAGTGGAGGACTTATGAAATTAAAAAAAATAAAATACAAATATAAGCTAATCGATGAAAATTTTGAACTAGAAATATTTGAAGATGTAATTATAAAGTTAAATCTACTATATAAAAAAGAAATAGATGAAGAACTATACCAAAAAATACTAGAAGAAAATAATTACTATGAAAAGTATCACGCCACCTTAAAATTTATCAAAAAAAGAATTAGAAGTAAAAAAGAAATAATTGATTTTTTAGAAAAAAATGGATTATCACAAGAAATGCAAGAAAGTATAGTGTTAAAACTAGAAGAGTTAAACCTAATAAGTGATGAAATATTTTGTAATGCCTTTGTGAATGACAAAATAAAACTAACTAATGATGGTCCTAAAAAAATATACAAAGAACTTCTAGAACACAATATAGAAGTAGAAATAATAAAAAAATACATTCTAGATTTGTTCACGGAAGATATAATTGAACAAAAAGTAGAAAAAATCGCTCAAAAAAAATTTCATAATGATAAATACAGTAACTATGCAACCAAAAAAAGAATAATCGAACATCTTCAAATGCTTGGATATGAACGTGAAGATTTAGTAGATTGTTTAGCAAAATTAAATAAATCAGATGATGAGTTATTGAAAAAAGAATATGAAAAAGCATACAAAAAATATTCTACATTATTAGAAGGTGTAGAGTTAAAAAAGAAAATATTATACAAACTAGTTTCCAAAGGATTTAAATTCGAAGAAATTAGAGAACAAGAAAAAAACTACTAAAAAAACATAGTCTAACTATGTTTTTTTTTATATCTAATATCAACTCGACTAGTAATAGAAGTTAAAACCTCATAACTAATAGTTTCCAAAAATTGAGCTATATAATTAATATGATTATTATCTCTGATAATTAATACCTCATCACCAACTTTAATACTATCATCAATTTTTATCATCATTAAATCCATACAAATATTACCAACGATAAAAAACTTTTTGTTATTAATATAAACATAACGTCCAGTATTTTTTCTAATAATACCGTCAGCATAACCGATAGGAATAACACCAATAAGACAATCATTCTCACAAATATAATTTCCATTGTAACCAATAGTTTCCCCTTTAAAAACTTTTTTTATCTCGATAACCTCACTAGATAATTTAAAAGTGTCAAAAAAATCATTTCCCACTAAACCATACATAATTAAACCCAAACGACACCCATTAACGCATTTTAATTTATCATATTTTAAAATAGTATCAGATTGCGCTAAATGAATTATTTTAATATTATCGAAAATACCAATCATTTTTTCAAATAATTCAAATTGAGCTAAAGTTTTAGTAACATCAGAAGCTTCATATATATGAGAAAAAACACCTTCAAAAACAATACTATTATTGTCACAATAGTTTCTAATCATTATTAATTCTTCTTTAGATTTAACTCCTAAACGATTCATTCCAGTATCAATTTTCAAATGCATTTTCAAATCAAAATTGACCATCTTTAAATATTCTAAAGATGTAACAGTAATAGTTATGTCATTATCGTAACAAACATTCAAAAACTCGACACTAATAGGTTCCAAACAAAGAATAGGGATTTCTTTATGTAAATTTCTAAGAGCAACAGCTTCATCTAAAGAAGAAACAGCTAAGTAATTACATCCACCAGCAATTATACTTTCGACTGCTTCAAGACCATGATTATAACAATTAGCTTTAACAACACCAAAGTAATAATCGTAGTCATAATCATCAACAACCTTAGAAACATTTTTCTTAATATTTTCTAAATTTACTTCCACAAAAGTTTTTCTATACATAGTATCACCTTACATAATTATAGCATAATAAATTTAACTATATAACAAAAAAAATGCTTAAAAGCATTTTATTCTAAAGTATCTAAACTAAATTGATAATTTTCATCTAGAATTGAGTCATGAATTTGAAAGTTGTATTTTTCTCTTAAAGCTGCCCAATAAACATAAACAGCATTTTCTTCAGTTAAAACAGCATCAGTTAAATCAGAAATAATAGAATCTCTAACAGTGTCTAAAGAAGGTTTTTCATTTTGACTTACTTTATAGATGATGTGATAACCAAATTCAGTTTCAACAGCATCAGATAATTCTCCAACTTCTAATTCTAAAGAAGCTTCCCAGAATTCATCAACTAAACCACTTTGGTTAGTGAAATTTTCTAATAAACCACCATTTGAAGCAGTACCAGTATCAGCTGAATTATCAGCAACTAAAGCAATAAAGTCTTCCTCTAAATTAGAACTTCCTTCTAATTCAGCAATTAAGTTATTAGCTTTATCTAAAGCATCTTGCTCAGCTTGCTTTATTTCATCATCTGTCATATCATCAGTAACTTCTGGACTGATTAAAATATGTCTAGCACTAATTTCTCCATAAATGTTTGTTTCATATTCTTCATTAATTTCATCTTCAGTAATAACATTTTCTTTAATGTATTTCTCTAAAGTTAAATTTTGTTTTTGACTTAAAAGTAAAACATCCATGAATTCATCATCACTTTTAAAACCATAATTAGCTAAAAAATCAGCCCAATTAGTAGTATATAAAGATTGATAATATTGGAATTCACTTAAAGCATTAGCCTCAGCAGTTTCAATCATTTCTTCTGTTAATTCTTGTGAAGTAATATATTCATCTATTAAAGTCATTACAGCACCAGTTCCATATTCATCTTTTAATAAGTCGAATAGTTCCTCAGCTGTAACTTGTTTTCCTTCAACCTCAGCAACAACTTGTTTTCCATCTTGTAAGACAACCTCATTACCACATCCAACTAGTAATAATGGTAAACATAAAAGTAGTCCGTATTTTTTTAAGTTTTTCATTCTCATTTTCCTTTCTTTTCCATTTCATTATAACAAAATAAAAAAAATAACACAATATTTTTAACATAACTATCACAAATGTTTGAATATTCCATAAAATACTATGAAAAGAGAAAAAGGAGGATGATATATATGTGTTGTAATAATGGAATCTCTAGCGCTGCTATAGTATTAGTACTTTTTATTCTTTTAATTATTATATTAGGAGCTTATCTATAATTAAGGAGGCTTTATGAAAGAAACTAAAATAGATACATACAAAAATGACACAAGTTACTTAATAATTATTGTACTTTTCATCTTATTATCAATAATTATAAGTTCATGTGTAATGTAAGAGGTTAAACCTCTTTTTTAGTACATGAAAAAATTAGACAATTATGTCTAATTACATCATTTGATAATTTGAATTATTATAGTTAGTCGGACCAACTGTATTTTCTAAAGCAGTTACACGTCTTTCTAAATTACTAATCTGATTCATCATAGCATTCATTTGACTTTCGATATTAGGTAAAACTGGAGTCATAGCTCCCATATCAGGCATAATTCCATTTTGGGGATAAATAGGCATTACTGGGGTATTATTTTGCGGGTAAGGCATGCCAGGTTGTGGGTACATAGGTAATGGTTGTGGATATACCGGATAAGGCGCTCCACAGTGACGTTCTTTTTTCATATTTCCTCCTTAATCTATTTAATTATATGCTTTTTAATGAAAATAGTGTATAATATTAAAAGGTGATTAAAATGAGACTAAGAAATATAAAAAATGCAACTCAAATTATAGAAAGCGACAAACACTTTTTAAAAAATCCTGAACAATATAAAGGAAAATTTAAAAGTTTATTTAAATCAGAAAATCTTGAAATAGAAATTGGAAGTGGGAAAGGAAACTTTATAATAAGTAAAGCCAAAAGTAATCCTAATATCAATTATATAGCCATCGAAAAATATCCAAGTGTCTTAGTTGGATTAATAAAAAAATTAAATGACTTAGATTTACCAAATTTAAAAGTAATAAGTTATGACGCAGCTTTAATTAATGATATATTTGAAAATGAAGTAGATAAAGTCTATTTAAACTTTTCAGATCCATGGCCTAAAAAAAGTCATGCTAAAAGAAGATTAACACACGAAAATTTCTTAAAAGAATATGACAAAATATTTAAAACTGAAAGTTACATTGAAATGAAAACAGATAACTACAAACTATTTTCATATTCTCTAGTAAGCTTAAGTCAATATGGATATAAATTAGAATATGTAAGTTTAAACCTACATGAAGAAAATATTGAAAATCATATGACAGAATACGAAAAGAAGTTTTCATCTTTAGGACAAAACATTTACAAAGTAATTGCTAAAAAAAATAAAAATACTAGAAATTAAAAAAAATATTTGATATAATCAAAATAGAGTAGGTGATAAATTGAAACGTTTAATACTAGTTGCTATGATACTTGTGTTCACAGGATGTTCAGTGGTAAGAATTGACACAAGCAATGTAAATAATACTGTAGATGTTGTATTATCAAAAAATAACACTTTATATAACCAAATTGGACAAGGTTATAAGTATTATGTACCAAGAGGAATCTCTTATCAAGCATCAAACGAATATAATGATGTTTTGTATTCAAACGGATATAATTATTATTTATACATTGATATAGTAAGTTACTACCACCAAAAAGAAGTAACTTATCAAATAAATGAAAATGCTTACATTTCCAGAGAAATAGATATCAATGATAAACAAGGTTATTTAGAAATTAATCAACAAAGTAATGGCCTATATTACATTGAATTCATGTATAATTATGCCAAAATTGAAACTCTAATTGCAGAAGAATATATAGAAGACGCTATTTTATACTCTTCATATATATTATCAACAATAAAATTCAATGACAATGTTATTAAATTAACGCTCAATGATGAATTTTTAGTAACAGAAGAAAAATATGATATATTTACTTCTAAAAAGAATTCTGATGGATTTTTAAAATTAGAAGAAGAGGTGATAGAATGAGTATGATAGATAAAATGAAAAAACTTTTTCTTGAAGAAGAGGAAGAAGAAATAAAAAGTGAAGTAATCAAAGTTGAAATCAAAGCTCCAGCTAGTGAAATTGAGAAGGAAGAACCAAAAGAAACAATAGAAACAATCAAACAGGAAATTAAATTGGAAGAACCAAAAGAAGAAAAAGCACCAATATTTTTTGATGAAGATTATTTCAAAGAGTTAGATGCTCCAAAACCTGAGTACAAACAAGCATACAAACAAGAGTATCAATCGAGTTATAAAAAAGAACCAATAAAAAAAGTTGAAAAGGAAGAACGAAAAATGTTCAAACCAACACCAATCATAAGCCCAGTATATGGAGTTTTAGATAAGAATTACAGTAAAGAAGATATTGTTCAAAGAAAAGAAATGGATTATGTTATTAACATTGATGAAGGAATAACAATTGACGACGTAAGAAACAAAGCTTATGGAACTCTAGAAGATGAATTAGAACAAAATTTATTTACGACAACAACTGCAGAAGTAGAAGAATTTTTAGATATCGATTTAAATGATGAAATAGTTGATGAACCGATTGATGAAAGTGAATTATTTGATTTAATTGATTCAATATATGAACGAGGTGATATAAATGGATAGTACAACAGTACTTTTAGTAATAATTTATGTATTTTTGATTATATTAATTATGACTGGTATTTATGTTTTAATAAGAGTTTTAAAAACTCTAGATAAAGTAGATCGTATTGTCGATGATGTTGATCGTAAACTAAACAAAGTTGACGGAGTATTTGATATCATCGATATGACTACAGATTCAATCACAATGTTTAGCGACAAAATAGTAGGTTTTATAACAGGTGGTATCGGAAAATTATTTAAAAAGAAAGGTGATAAAGATGAGTAAGAAAAAAGGAATCGGAAAATTCGTAGCCGGATTAGCGCTAGGAGCAGGATTAGGAGTTTTATTTGCTCCTAAAAAAGGAAGTGAAACTAGAAAAGAATTAAAATTAAAATTTGATGAATTAGTTTCAAAAGCAAAAGAAATAGATTTAGATGAAGTAAAAGAAAGTATCGAATTAAAAATCGAAGAAATCAAAGCTGAATTAGAAGATTTAGATAAAGAAAAAGTATTAAAAATTGCTCAAAAAAAAGCAAAACAAATTCAAACAAAAGCAGAACAATTAGTGAACTACACAATTGAAAAAGGGACGCCTGTCTTAGAAAAAGCTGCAACAGCAGTTAAAACTAAAGCAATTGAAGTTACTAAAGAAGTATTAAACAAACTAGAAAAATAGTTTGTTTTTTTTGCAAAAAAATAAAAAAATTTATTTATTTTTCCTATTTATTATGTTAAAATTAAAGTAGGTGATAGTATGAAGGACATAAATGTATTAAAAAATAATAAT
>CAYJJY010000004.1:0-34703 GCA_964370615.1 uncultured Muribaculaceae bacterium | reverse complement strand
CAAGTCTAACTAGTTCCCACATGTACTCAGGTTCAGTATATGGACAAAAACAAACCGGTACTGCTAAAATAACTTTAATATCTCAATAAATATTAAGAGTTGATTTTTCAACTCTTTTTAATATATACCAATCAACTTATATGGACTTTAAGCAATAATTTTGATAAAATATTTAGAGGTGAAACAAAATGAAGTTAGATAGCGTAAATATAAATGATGTAACGCCAATGATGCGTCAATACATGGAAATAAAATTAAACAACAAAGATATTATCCTTTTCTACAGATTAGGTGATTTTTACGAAATGTTTTTTGAGGATGCCCATACCTGTTCAAAAGAATTAGAACTAACATTAACAGGAAAAAATGCTGGATTAAGTGAGAAAATACCAATGTGTGGAGTACCATTTCACTCAGCTACAATTTATATAGATAAATTAGTAGAACGTGGATATAAAGTTGGAATTTGTGAACAGTTAGAAGAAGCTAAAAACGTTAAAGGATTAGTAAAAAGAGGAATAGTTCAAATTATAAGTAGTGGAACTAATTTTAATTACGAATCATTAAATGAAAAAGAAAATAATTATATTGGAGCAGTAATAGATTTTGAATATTCATACTGTTTAGCATATACAGATATCACGACCGGAGAAATAAAAGTAACATTACTACCTCATAACAACACTAAATTAGTAGCTGAAATAATTAGTACTGGAATAAAAGAATTAATCATAAATAATAGCTTCAATAAAGAAATATACACCATTTTAAAAAACAACTTTAAAATAGTAGTTTCTACAAGTGATGAGATAAATAATATATACGAAAATTTATATCAAGATTTAAAAAATGAACAAATGAAAAAAACAGTTAAATACTTACTAACTTATATCAAAAACACTCAATTTAGAGATTTAATTCATTTGCAAAAAGCAGTCATAAAAGAAAATAATCAATATTTAAAAATGGACATGCATACTAAAAGAAATCTAGAATTAACAGAAACATTAAGATTAAAACAGCGAAATTATTCATTAATATGGTTACTTGATAAAACAAAAACCGCTATGGGAAGTAGAATGTTAAAACAAATGATCGAAAACCCCTTAATAGATATTAAAGAAATAAATAAAAGATATGATATCGTTGATACTTTATTAAGTGAATTTATATTAACTAGTGATTTACAAAAATACTTATTAGAAGTATATGATTTAGAACGATTATCAGGAAAAATAGCTTTTGGAAGTGCGAATGCTAGAGATTTATTACAATTAAAAAACTCTATTAAATTTTTACCCCATATCAATTCAATCTTAAAACAAATAAATTATACTGAAATTGAAGAATTGAATCCTTTATATAATTTATTAGAAAATAGTATTTATGAAAATCCACCCATCAGTTTAAAAGAAGGATATTTAATAAAAGATGGATATAATGAAGAATTAGATGAGCTTAAAAACCTTCGTAAAGGTGGGAAAGACTTCTTAGCTAAATTCGAAAACGAAGAAAAAGAAAAAACAGGAATTAAAAACTTAAAAGTTGGATATAATCGAATATTTGGATATTATATTGAGGTATCAAAAGGAAACACCAATTTAATAAAAGAAGAATTTGGATATGAAAGAAAACAAACACTATCAAATTGTGAACGATACATAAATCCTATTTTAAAAGAAAAAGAAGCTTTAATATTAAATGCTGAAGAAAAAATAATTGAAATAGAATATGAATTATTCAACGAAGTAAAAGAACAAATAAAATCATACATTCCTAATTTACAAAAAATAGCAAAAACAATATCTGAAATAGACTGCTTACAATCATTTTCAGCAGTAGCTACCCAATACAACTTCACACGTCCTAAATTAAATAACGAACGTGACTTAAAATTAATTGATAATAGACATCCGGTTGTTGAAGAAGTGCTAGTAAATAAAGAATTCGTTCCTAATGATATCATTATGGATAAAACCACAGATATGCTATTAATAACAGGACCAAATATGGCAGGTAAATCAACTTTTATGAGACAATTAGCTATTACAGTAATCATGGCTCAAATTGGATGTTTTGTTCCAGCTAAAGAAGCAAATATGCCTGTTTTCGATGCAATTTATACAAGAATCGGAGCATCAGATGATTTAGTCTCAGGAGAATCAACTTTCATGGTTGAAATGGTAGAAGCCAATAATGCTATTTCAAATGCAACAGAAAACTCATTAGTAATATTTGATGAATTAGGACGAGGAACAGCAACCTTTGATGGAATGTCCTTAGCTCAAGCAATTATTGAACATATCCATGATAAAATAAAATGCAAAACATTATTTTCAACTCATTATCACGAACTAACAGATTTAGACCAAAATTTAAACAATTTAAAAAATGTTCATGTCTCAGCTTATGAAGAAGATGGAAACATAACATTTTTACACAAAATAAAAGAAGGAAGCGTCGATAAAAGTTACGGTATTCATGTAGCTAAATTAGCCCATTTACCAGAATCATTAATCAAAAGAGCTGATCAAATATTAACAGTTTATGAAAATAAAGAAAAAAAACGCGAAATGATAATACAACAGTCATTACCGTTAGAAACAGAAGAATCAAAAGTAGAGGAATATTTAAAAACAATTGATGTTTTAAATATTACACCAATGCAAGCAATGAAAATAATTGCTGAATTAAAAGAAATGATGTAATAAATTACATTATTTTTAAATATATGATATAATTAATGTGCGCTGTTTGGGTAGTTTAATCGAATAAAATTTTTCCCTCCGAAGGAAAAGAAAAGGGTTTGAATCCCTTCCTAAACACCATATTAATAGAAAGGAACAATATGGAAACGTTAAATAGAAGTGAATTAAGAAAAATCATCATGACTGTTTTATATCAAATAACAGTATATGAAAAAGAAAAAATAACATATGACATTGAAGATGTTTTAAAAGAAAATTTAGAAATAGATAATGAATTTGTTAAAGAAGTTGTTTATGGAGTTACAACTTATAAAAACGAACTAGATAAAAAAGCTAACCAATATATGAAAAATTGGACAGTAGATCGTTTAGGAAATACCGATATAGCAATCTTAAGAATGGGAATATATGAATTATTATATACTCAAACCCCAGGAATAGTAGTTATAAATGAAGCTTTAGAATTATCAAAATTATACAGTGACGAAGAAATATCTAAATTAGTAAACGCTGTTTTAGATAAAATTTACCACGAAAATAATGAATAATCACATCAGTATTACCGTTTTAACCAAATACTTAAAAAAGAAATTTGATACCGATATACACCTACAAAACGTTTGTTTAAAAGGTGAAATTTCTAATTTCAAAGCACATTCAACAGGACATATGTACTTCTCATTGAAAGATGAAAATAGTAAAATAAATGCTATTATGTTTAGTAAAGATGCTAAAAACTTAAACTTTAAACCTGTCGAAGGATCTAAAGTATTAGTAACTGGTAGAGTTAGTATCTACGAATCAACCGGTAATTACCAAATCTACATCACAGAAATGCAAGAAGATGGCGTAGGTAATTTATATATCGCCTATGAAAAATTAAAAAAGCAACTTGAAGAAGAAGGTTTATTTGACGAAAGACACAAAAAACCAATCCCTAAATATCCAAAAAAAGTAGGAGTAGTTACAGCCGCAACTGGAGCAGCAATCCAAGATATTTTATCGACAATAAAACGAAGATATCCATTATGTGAAATATTATTATTTCCTAGTTTAGTTCAAGGGGAAAATGCCGCACCTGATATAGTTAAAAATATCAAAGAATCACACAAACATAATCTAGATGTATTAATAGTTGGACGTGGTGGAGGTTCCATAGAAGACCTATGGCCATTTAACGAAGAGATAGTGGCTAGAGAAATATCTAAATCTAAAACCCCAATTATAAGTGCTGTTGGCCATGAAGTTGATTTTACTATAGCTGACTTTGTAGCCGATCTAAGAGCACCAACACCAACAGCAGCAGCAGAACTAGCAGTACCAAATATATTAGATTTAATAAGTAATATCGAACAATTAAAAATAAGAAGTAATGAAAATATTTTAAAAAAATTTCATTTTGAAAAATTAAGATTAGAAAGTTATAAAAATTCATATATAATTAAAAATCCATTAATTTTATATGAAAATAAAAAACAACAACTTGATATTACAAAAAATAACTTAAATAGTGAAATAATAAAAAAATTAAAATTAGAACAATTACGATTATTAAATTTGAAAAATTCTTATATAATAAAAAATCCTAGATTTTTATATGAAAATAAGAAATTAAAATTATTAAACAATTACAACAAACTAAACACAGTAGTTAAAACAACAGTAAAAATTAATAATACAAAATTTGTAAATTTATTAGAAAAATTAGAAATACTAAACCCACTTAGTATTTTAAAAAGAGGGTATAGTATAACATATAAAAATAATAAAATTATAAAATCAGTTAATGATATCAAACCAAAAGATATCTTAACACTAAAATTAAATGATGGAACAATAAATGTTGAGGTGAAATAATGAATTTTGAAGAAAAAATGACAAAATTAGAAACAATCGTAGCCGAGTTAGAAGGCGATAATTCTAACTTAGAGGAATCAATAAATAAATATACTGAAGCAATGAAACTAATCAAAGAATGCGATGAACAATTAAAAACAATTGAAGGAAATATAACTAAAATTGTCAAAGAAAATGGCATCGAAGATTTTGAATTAGAAAACTAACAAATGGAAACATTTGTTTTTGTTTGACAATTAAAATAAAAAAGTATATAATACAAAACCAAAAAGGGGATATATTATGAAAAAAGAACAAGAAATCACTAATGTAATAAAAAATTTAAGTTTAAAACCAGGATGGGAAAAATTCTTTTTAAAAAATAAAATTATTATAAAAAAAATCTTTAAAGAACTAGATGAGTGTGAAAAAAAAGGTGACATCTTATGTCCATCAAGACCATTAATCTTTAAATCTTTTCAAGATCTAGACATCAGTGATATTAAAGTAGTTTATATAGGAGAAGATCCATATCCTAATTTAAAAGATGCTATTGGTAAATCTTTTTTATATCCAAAAGATATTGAAATACCTAAATCTGCTAAAAAAATAAAAGAAAAATTTGAAGAATTTTTAGGAGGAAATATAACTGACGAAAGATTTCATGAATTTTTAGAAGAAGATTCTACTATCGATACTTTCTTTTTAAATAGAGCATTAACAATAGGCTTAAGACAAGAAGAAAAAAATAGTAAACACTTTAAAATTTGGGAATGTTTTTATGAAGAAATTATAAAAGAGCTAGCTAAAGATGATAAAGTAATTTTTGTTTTATTAGGATCTCAAGCTATAGATAGTACAGAAAAACTAATTGAAAATAAAAACAATATCGTAAAAGCAGGACATCCAGCTAATCATTACAAAAAACGTTTAAAAGATGGTACACCACTTTTTGAAGAAACTAACATTTTTGAAGAAATAAATAACAAATTAAACGAAAACTATAATTTAGTATATGATAAACAATATTATCTAAATAAAAAAATATGATTTTATTCATATTTTTTTTAATTCTCACCTTGAGTCAACATATTAGTTATAAAAATACCATAACCCTTTTTAGGACTATCAACAATTACATGAGTAACAGCTCCAACAATCATATCATTTTGAATAATAGGGGAACCACTCATACCTTGAATAACACCACCGGTTTCATCAAGTAAACGTTCATCAGTTATCTCAAACAAGATATTTTTAGTCTCACCATCAGAAATTTTAGTAATGTTAATTGTAAACTCTTCTACATTATTACCATCAATAACTGTTCTAATAATTGCATCACCTTTTTTTATTTCTTCAGGATTAGCTACTTTATATAAATCATCAGTACTAAAATCATCTGTATAATTCCCATAAACACCTTGATTAGTATTCTCTTTAATATAACCATTTAAATCATTAGAATCAATAACAGCATTTTTCTCACCAGGAGTACCATTTGTACTAGGAACAATATTAGTAACTGAAGAAGAAAAAATACTACCACCAGAAATATCTAAAATTTTACCAGTATTTTTATCCATGATTTCATGACCTAAAGCACCAAATAACTTAGTATTAGGATCAATATAAGTTAAAGTACCAATTCCAGAAATACTATCTTTAACATAAATACCAGTTTTATAAGTATTATTCTCTTTAGTTAATTTCAAATTAGTATACTCTAAGATATTACTTCTCATATAACCAATTTTAATACTACCATTACTGCTATTTATAGAATTTGATAAATCATTAATATTGGAAACATCATTATCGTTCACACTAGTAATAATATCCCCAATTAATAACCCTGAATCTTGAGCTACATAATCATTATTAACTTTATAAAAACCAATAACCATAACTCCATTAGAATTAAGTTCAATACCGATATTTTGACCCCCAGCAATTATATAATCCGAATAGGCATATATATTTACTGGAACCATCATTAAAACAACTAAAAATAGCGCTATTTTTTTAACCATACAAACACTCCTTTACAACAGACTACATATTTAGTATGTTTAAAATTAAAAAAATTATTAAAAAAATACAAAATTCGACAAAATTTAAAAAAAAAGCTAGACAACATTATTGAAATTTGATACAATTAATTTGTCAAACTATAAAATTTGACGAAACCATTTTATTTTACTGGGTAGCATCGCTAACTCGGTATATAGAAAAAAAACAATCAATCGATTGTTTTTTTGTTTAAATAGCGAATAACGAAATAGCAAATGAGCCAACCATTAATAATAAAAAGATGACAGCTATAACTTTTCCAACTTTTTCGTTCATAATAAACACCTCACAATTAATTATAAACTAATTTTTAAATAAATGGAATATTTTTTTAAAACAATAATAAATTTAACTGAGGTGGCATATATGGGAAAATATTTGGACAAGTTAAAAAGTTTTATTAAATTCGATAGAAATTTAGGATTATTTTTTATAATTATACTAATCATCGGCATAAGTGCAGGATCATTATTCGTAACAATTTTAAATGACAGTGATAAAGAATTGATTACCAATTATTTCAATACATTCATAGACAATGAACCAGATTATTTAACCGTCTTAAAAGATAACATAATCACAGTAATCTTATATGTATTAGGAATATGGTTACTAGGTATATCAGTAATTGGAGTACCTATTATAATATTTTTATTTTTTAGTAAATGTTTTATCTTAGGGTTTACAATCGGAACAATCATATTATCTAGAGGATTAAAAGGCATAATAATATCACTATTATATGCAATACCTAGTCAGTTAATAGTCGTAATAGCACTCATGTTTTTAAGTCTATATGCAATAAGTTTCTCAGGAGTACTAACACTTAGTATAATCAAGAAAAAAACTATAAACTTTAAAATAATGTTTAATAAGTATTTAATAGTTTTAACAGTAGTTTTAATACTATCCATCATAATGGTTTTATATGATACATATATAATGCCATATCTAGTAAAAAACATAAGCAATTTAATCAAATAAATGATATAATAAAAAAAGGTGATGTAAATGAAAACAGTAGTAATAGGAATGAGTGGAGGAGTAGACAGTAGTGTCGCTGCCATTCTTTTAAAAAAACAAGGGTATAATGTCATAGGGTTATATATGAGAAATTGGGATTCGTCTATCAATAACGATATTTTAGGAAACCCAACTTTAAATAATAATATATGCCCACAAGAACAAGATTATAACGACGCTCTAAAAGTGTGTGAACAATTAGAAATTCCATTAGAAAGAATTGATTTTGTTAAAGAATATTGGGATTATGTCTTTACTTACTTTTTAGATGAATTAAAAAAAGGAAGAACACCAAATCCAGATATTATGTGTAACAAATATATTAAGTTTGATATGTTTTCTAAACACGCAAAAAAACTAGGAGCTGATTATATAGCAACTGGTCATTATGCAAGAATGAATAATGGTAATTTATTAAAAGGATTAGATGAAAATAAAGATCAAAGTTACTTTTTATCTCAAGTATCAAAAAAACAATTAGAAAATGTATTATTTCCAGTAGGAGAACTCAATAAAGAAGAAGTAAGAAAAATAGCACAAGAATATAATTTAATAACAGCAACTAAAAAAGATTCAACTGGTATTTGTTTTATAGGTGAAAGAAATATAACAAAATTTTTGGAAAATTATCTACCAAATAACCCTGGAAATATTGTCAATATAAAAACAAACGAAGTAATTGGAAAACACATTGGTTTAATGTACTATACAATTGGTCAAAGACGAGGATTAAACATAGGTGGATTTTCAAAAAGAACTTTCGTTGTAGGCAAAAACTTAGAAAAAAACGAATTATACATAGCCGATGGAGATACAGAATACTTATATAGCGACGCCTGTTTAATTAACGAAATTAACTGGTTAAGCACCGAATTAACAACTGAATGTAACGCTAAATTCAGATACCGTCAAACTGATAATAAAGTAAGCTTAAAACACTTAGAAAATGAAATAATGGTATCATATCCACAAAGAATCAAAAGTGTAACTCCAGGTCAAATATGTGCTTTATATGATGGAGATATTTTAATAGGTAGTGGTATCATAAAAGAGATATATAAAAATAACGAAGTTATTACATATATTTAATCAAAACAAAAGTAATTTTGTTTTTTTTAAATACCTTAATAAATCAACTTCTAAATATAAAAAAAGATGAAACAATAATTTATTTACAAAAATAGTTGATTTTGATATAATTAATAAAGAAACAAAGAGTAGTATAATAGAGAAGAATATCATAAATTTAACTAAAGTAAACAAAGAGAAAACAAGCATATCAAATGAATTGAAATTGTTTTTAGAATTTATGGTAAGTAAAGATGAATTGGAGATAGAAACTATGGCTAAGAGTAGAGAAGAATTAGAAGAAGCATATCAAACGATGTGTGATATAAATGCCGATGATGAGGTTAGAAACTATATAACAGCACGAAGTTTATATGAAAGCGATCAAACTACTAGACGTAATAGAATGATTGAACAAGGAATTGAGCAAAAAACTATAGAAATGGTCAAAGGAATGTATGTTAAAAATATTGCTATTGAAACTATTTCTGAAATAAGTGGCTTATCTTTAAAAGAAGTAAAAGAAATGTTGAATATTTTATAACTTTTGTGAAGAATAAATTCTTCTTTTTTTTTATATTTCTTGTAATGTGAAGTAAAATATAATATAATAAAGAAGTATTGTATTAAGGAGGATTTTATGAATATTGTAGCTTTTTTTATATTAGCTTTTGTAATTGTTTATTTATTTTATTTAGTGACGGTTGTTTTACAAAAGAAACGTTTTGAGAAGTTTAAACTCAGTAATCAAGTTTTATATTTTAAAAATAGATTTAAATTAGATATTGAAAAGTTAAATATTAAATCTTTTGTTAATATAATTTCTTTAATAAATGCTTTTATAATTGCATGCGGGTTTTCGATAGCTATGTTAGTTGAAAACTTTTTATTACAACTATTAATTGGATTTATAGTAATAATTATCTTAACATTTTTATGTTATGAAATGTATGGTAAAATTTTAAGAAAGAAGGAAAAATAATGGAAAATTTTAAAGAAATAGAAAAGAAATGGCAAAATTTTTGGGTAAATAATGAAACTTTTAAATCAGATATTAATGACAAGAAAAAATATTATATCTTAGTTGAATTTCCATATCCATCTGGTAGTGGATTACACGTTGGTCATGCTAGAAGTTATACAGCGCTAGATTCTTTAGCTCGTAAAAAACGTATGGAAGGGTTTAATGTTTTATTTCCAATGGGATGGGATGCATTTGGTGCTCCTGCAGAACAATATGCTATTAAAAATAAAATCCATCCAAAACAAGCAGTAGCAGAAAATATTAAAACTTATAAAGATCAAATCTTATCTTTAGGTATTTCATTTGATTGGTCAAAAGAGTTTTCAACTACAGATCCAGAGTATTACAAATGGACACAGTGGCAATTTTTGAAATTTTTTGAACACGATATGGCTTATAAAGCTAAAAAGAATATTAATTGGTGTCCAGTATGTAAAACAGGATTGTCAAACGAAGATTCTGCAGGCGGAGTTTGTGAACGTTGTGGTTCTAAAGTCTTCCAAAAAGAAAAAGAACAATGGATGCTTAAAATGAGTGATTACGCTGAAGATTTATTAACAGGTTTAGAAGACACTAAATTTGCTGAAAGAGTTAAATTAGGACAAATAAATTGGATTGGTAAAAGTAGTGGAGCTTTAGTTGATTTTAAAGTTATGGATGATAAATTAACTGTTTTTACAACTAGATGTGATACTTTATTTGGAGTAACTTTTATGGTAATCGCTCCAGAACATCCATTAATTGAAAAATATAGTCTAAAAATAACTAACATGGACGAGATTAAAGATTATCAAGAAAAATCTAAATCAAAAACAGAGTTTGAAAGAGTAGAACTTTCAAAAGATAAAACAGGAGTAGAAATAAAAGGTATTACCGCTATTAACCCTGTAACTAATAAAGAAGTTAAAGTATTTATTTCTGATTATGTAATGATGGGTTATGGTACTGGTGCTATAATGGCCGTTCCTGCCCATGATGAAAGAGATTATGAATTCGCCAAAAAATTTAATTTAGAGATTATCCCTGTTATCGAAGGTGATGTAAGTGAAACTGCTTATACAGGTGACGGAGTTATGATAAATTCTTCTTTCTTAAACGGAATTGATAATAAAAAAGATAGTATCAAAAAAATGATAGATTATTTAGTTGAAAATAATTTTGGTGAGGAAAAAGTTAATTATAGATTACAAGATTGGATATTTTCAAGACAAAGATTCTGGGGAGAACCAATTCCTATAATTCACTGTGAAGAATGTGGTCAAGTTGCTGTTCCTGATAGTGATTTACCTGTAATGTTACCTGACGTTGCTGAGTACGAACCAACTGATGACGGTGAGAGTCCTTTAGCTAATATTGAATCATTTGTAAATTGTAAATGCCCTAAATGTGGTAAAGATGCTAAAAGAGAAACTGATACAATGCCTAACTGGGCAGGTTCTTCTTGGTATTTTTTACGATATATGGACGCTTGTAATAATAATGAATTTGTTTCACAAGAAGCTTTAAATTATTATGGTAAAGTAGATTGGTATAATGGTGGTATGGAACATACAGCTAGACATTTATTATATGCTAGATTCTGGAATCAATTTTTATTTAACATAGGTTTAGTCCCTAACAAAGAACCTTTTGATGTCAGAGTATCTCATGGAATGATTTTGGGTTCTAACGGTGAGAAAATGAGTAAATCTAAAGGTAACGTAGTTAATCCTAATGATATGGTTGATGAGTTTGGAGCTGATGCTTTAAGAACTTATGAAATGTTTATTGGTGATTATGAAAAAGACGCTTCTTGGAGTACTAATGGATTAAAAGGATGTAAAAAATTCTTAGATCGAGTTTATAAATTAACCACTAAACTAAATGATAAAAAAGAATTTTCCGATGAAATTTTAATGAATCAAACAATTAAAAAAGTTAGTGAAGATATTGACAACATGAAATATAATACAGCTGTTTCTTCATTAATGATTTTACTTAATAAATTAGAAGAATTTGAAACTGTTAGTAAATTAGATTTAAGAACATTTATCTTATTACTAAACCCAATTGCACCTCATATTACTGAAGAAATTAACGAAGTTTGCAATCTAGGTGAGAAATTATATTTATCTACTTGGCCTAGTTACGATAATGAAAAATTAGTTAGTGATACTTTCGAACTTGTTGTTCAAGTAAACGGTAAAGTAAGAGGTAAAATTGAAGCATCTTCTAAAACTTCCGAAGATGAAATGAAAAACCTAGCTTTAAATATTGAAAATGTTGTTAAATTTATTGAAGGAAAAGAAATAGTTAAAGTTATTGTTATTCCTAAAAGATTAGTAAATATAGTTATTAAATAAGGAGAAATATATGAAAAATATACTTGTTGGAGGAGCATGGCCATATGCAAATAATTCTTTGCATGTTGGTCATTTAGCTGCTTTATTACCTGGTGATGTTATAGCTCGTTATCACAGGGAAATTGGAAATAATGTTTTATATGTATCAGGTACTGACTCACATGGAACACCAATTGGAATTAGAGCAAAAAAAGAAAAAGTAGAACCAATTGAAATTGTTAATCGTTATCACAACGAATTTTCTAAAAACTTCAAAGATTTAGATTTTAGTTACGATAATTATTCAGCAACTATGTTTGATTCTCATAAAGAAAAAGTAAAAGAATATTTTAAAATTATTCAAGATAATGATTATATATTTGAACAAGAAATAGAACAAGATTTTTGTCCTATATGTAATGAGTATTTATCAGATAGAGAAATAATTGGGGTATGTCCTCATTGCGGGAAAGAAGCAATGGGAGAACAATGTGATCATTGTTTAAATGCGATAGATCCATCATCACTTACTGATAAACATTGTAAAATATGTAATAGCCAAACAATAGTCAAAAAAAATAAACACTTATACTTTAAATTATCAGCTTTTCAAAAAGTTTTAGAAGAATTAGTTGAAAAAAGTAATTGGCGCAAAAATGCTATCAATGAATCTTTGAAATATTTAAAACTAGGTGTTATAGATAGAGCGGCAACAAGACATTTAAATTGGGGTGTTGAAGTACCTGTTTCAGGTTATGATGATAAACGTATTTATGTATGGATAGAAGCTGTTTTAGGTTATTTAACAGCAGCTTTAGAAGTAGCACATAAAAAAGGTATTGATTTTGAATCTTTCTTAAAAGATATGACTTCTTATTTTGCTCACGGTAAAGATAATATAATCTTTCACACAATTATTTTCCCAGCTTTACTAGACGCAATTAATAAAGATTATTGTAAACCTACTAAAATAATTTCTTGTGAATATATGAATATGAATGATGAAAAAATGAGTAAATCTAAAGGAAATTTAATTACAATTAATGAATTAGTAAGTAAATATAATAAAGACACAATTAGATTCTACTTTTTAAATAACGGTCCTGAGAAAAAAGATACTAATTTCTCAGAAACTGATATGATTAATTTTCACAATAAATTTTTAGTTGGAGTAATTGGAAATTTTATAAATCGTAATTTATCATTTATCAATAAAAAATTTGACGGTGTAATTACTGAAGGTACAGTAGATAAAAATATCATCTTAAAAACTGAAGAAGTATTTAAAAAAGTAAGCGATTTAGTAAACGAAGGTGAACTAAGAGCAGCGAGTGATCTAATTATCGAATATGCCGTTTTAGGAAATAAATATTATGATGAGCAACAACCTTGGATAAAAGTTAAAGAAGATATAAACGAGTTTAACAACATCACATATACTTGTGTTTATATGATGGCTAATTTAGCTAGTTTGTTAAGTCCTTTTATACCAACTACATCTTTAAAAATTAAAACTATGTTAAACTTAGGTGACTCTAATTTTGATATTTGTAATTTAAAAGGCAATATTAAAATAAACAATTTAGAATTATTATTTGATAGAATAGAAGATTAATCTTCTATTTTTATGTTATAATTAATTAAGGGTGTTTTTATGAATAATAAAGAATTTGAAGAAGAATTATATAATAAAGGTATAAAATATATTGGTGGAGTAGATGAGGTTGGAAGAGGACCTTTAATTGGACCAGTTGTCACAGCTTGTGTAGTTTTACCTAAAGATTTCAATTTAGAAGGTTTAACCGATTCTAAAAAATTAACAGAAAAAAAAAGAGACTTATTTTATGAGTATATTATAAATAATTGTCTTGCTTATGATATTGATATGGCTTCACCAGAAGAAATTGATGAGTACAATATTTATCAAGCGACAAAAAGATCAATGATTAGAGTAATTGAAAAAGTTGAAAAAAAGATTAAATTAGATCATGTTTTGATTGATGCCATGCCAATTGATATAGAAATAGATACTACCTCAATAATAAAAGGTGATTTAAAAAGTATTACAATTGCCGCTGCATCCGTGATTGCTAAAGTGACACGTGATAAAATGATGTATGATCTTGATTTAAAATATCCATTATATGGATTTAAAAATCATAAAGGTTATGCTACAAAAAAACATATCGAAGCAATATATGAATATGGACTTATCGAAGGTTACCGAAAAACATTTGCGCCTATCAGTGATATTATTAAAAAATAAACGATTGTACAATTGTTTTTTTTAATTTTATTTACAGTAATGTATTTTATGTTTTTTTTCTTTATGTTATAATAATTAAGTGAAAGAGTGATTAGATGTTAAAAAAAATTTTTAGTTTTGCATTTATTTTAATTATAGTAGATCAAGCAGTTAAAGGATTGATTTCAACTTTTATGACACTACATCAAAGTATTCCTGTTATTAAAGATTTTTTCCATTTAACTTATGTTCAAAATACTGGAGCAGCTTTCAGTATTTTAGAGGGAAATCAACTATTTCTAATAATAACTGGGATTATCAGTTTAAATGTGATATATTTCTTATTAATCAAAGGTAAAGAACTTAAAAATATTGAAGTAATTGTTTACAGTGTTTTGATAGCTGGAATTATTGGCAATACCATCGATAGAATAGTTTTTAATTATGTCATTGATTATTTAGATTTTAATATATTTGGTTATGATTTTGCAATATTTAATATTGCCGATTGTTATATTGTAATTAGTGTTATTATGATATTTGTTTTAGAATTTTTGGAGGTGAAAAATGAAAATAATAGTAGAAAACGAAAATGAAAGAATTGATTTATTTTTATCTAAAAAATTAGATTTAAGTAGAAGTAGAGTAGGGAAAATAATAGATTTAGTTACAGTTAATGGTAACAGTGTTAAAAGCAGCTATGTTTTAAAAGAAAATGATGTGGTTGAAATTGGTGAAATACCAGCAATAGAAACTAAAGCATTACCAGAAAAAATGGATTTAAACATAGTTTATGAAAATGATGATTTCGTAATTATAAATAAAGATAACGGAATTGTTGTTCACCCGGCTATTGGGAATTATCATAATACTTTAGTTAATGGATTATTATATCACTTTAATAATTTAAGCACCTTAAATGGCGATTTAAGACCAGGTATTGTTCATAGAATAGATGCCTATACTACTGGTTTATTGGTAGTAGCTAAAAATGATAAAACACATCAATTACTAGCTGAACAACTAAGTGCTAAAACAACAACTCGTAAATATATAGCTTTAGTTTGGGGAGTTATTAAAAACGAAACAGGTACAATTGATGCACCAATCGGAAGAGATAATAACGACCGTAAAAAAATGGCTATTACTCCATTTAATAGTAAAGAATCAATAACTCATTTTAAAGTTTTGAAAAGATATAAAGAAGCTTCATTAATTGAGTTACAACTAGAAACAGGAAGAACTCATCAAATTAGAATTCATATGAATTATATAGGACATCCTGTTGTTAACGACCCTGTTTATGGACGCCGTAAATTAATTGATGATTCTGGACAATGTCTTCACGCCAAAACTTTAGGTTTTGATTATAACGGTGAGTATGTGGAATTCAATAGTGAACTTCCAGAATGTTTTGAAAATATATTAAGTTCTTTCGAGGAGGAATAAAATGACATTTGAACAGCAACAGGAAATGGTTATGAAATTACTTCATTTTTTCATAACAAAATATAATTACAACTTAATTATGTTACATGGTGCTAAGGATGAAATTTGGTTAGAAAACTTAGAACATGATTATAAAATCATTCGTATTGTTTCTCGTTATATTCATAACAACGAACAATTTAATTACGATATGATGAGAGTAAAACAAATATCAAAAGTTGTTAAGAAAAAAACTGTAACTATGAATGTTCCGGTTTTAAGTTTTTTTGTAAGTTTAGGTGATGATATTGAATTACCAGAAAATGGTTTATCTAAGTATTTTGTTTTAAATAGTATTAATGAAATTGTTTTAAATGATGATTTGAATAATATTTATAAAGACTTTAAAGATTTATTATTATTTGAAAATGATGATCAAGCTTTAATTAAATTATCAAATGAAATCAACGAAAAAACAAAAAATGATGCAATTAAAAATGAACACTTGTTTTCTCCTAAATTGCCAATTATTACTTACGCAATTATTGGTATAAATTGCTTGATATTTCTTTTGATGTATATTTTAGGTGAGGGAAGTAATCATATTGAAACCTTAATTAATTTTGGAGCAAATAACAAAACCTATGTATTATTTTTTAATGAATATTACAGGATTGTAACCTCAGCCTTTTTACATATTGATATACTACATTTGGTTTTAAATATGTATGCTATTTATTTTATTGGAAAACAAGTTGAAAGTTTCTTTGGAAAATGGAAATTTTTAATCATTTATATTGGTAGTGCTATCATGGGAGGAATACTTTCTTTACTATTTGCTAGTGCTTCAACTGTTAGTGCTGGTGCTAGTGGAGCTGTATTTGGACTTTTAGGAGCTTTACTTTATTTCGGTTATAAATATCGAGTATATCTAGGTAATATGTTAAAATCTCAACTTGTTCCCATAATAGTAATTAATTTACTATTTGGTTTTATGGTAACAGGTATTGATAATGCTGCTCATATTGGTGGTTTAATCGGTGGATTTTTATTATCTATGGCAGTCGGTGTAACATATAAATCAAGTTTAAAAGATAAAATTAATGGAATTGCATTGTTTACAATCTTTACAATATTTATAATAATTTTATTAAATAATGTTCAATTCTAAGATATTAAAATATCTTTTTTTATTTTTAAAACTTAAGTGTTGCACTTGTTATTATAAATTATCACACAAAAAAAGTGCCTAAGCACTTAATTGTTAAAGTTATTAAAATTTATAAATGGTTCATCAAAAATTGATGAATTATTTTTATTTGCTTCCATTTCTTCTTTATGAAGATTTTTTGGAACTACTTTAATCGGTTCACTAACTGGTGTTGTAGTTTGAGCTACTGGTTGAGTAGCAGGTCTCACAGGAGTTGGTGTTACTGATTGAACCGGAGTAACTGGTTGAACTGGAGTAACTGGTTGAACTGGAGTAACTGGTTGAACTGGAGTGACAGTCGGTGTTACTGGTTGTACTAAAGTAGATTGTTGTGCAGTAGACGGAGTAGATTGTGTTTTACTTTTAATAGCTATTTCATTAGCTTGTAAAGCATTTTCTAAACCATTTCCTTGATTTGAATCAGATGCACTGTCAAATTCAACTAGTTTAATTACTTCTTCAAAAGTTGTAATTCCCTCTAAAGCTTTATTTAAACCATCATTTAACATTGTTTGAACATCATTACTAAATACTAACTCACGTAACTCATCACGTCTCATACCAGCACTAATAGCATCTCTTATTTCTTGATTAAATAAAAGTACTTCATGAATCGCAATACGTCCAGAGTATCCATTTGTACAATGTTCACAACCTTCAGCTATGTATACTTCATTAACATCTTTATGTAAAACTTTTTTAAATAACTCTTTTTCATACTCATTAGTCGGTCTTTTAGTACGACAATGTTCACATAATTTACGAGCAAGTACTTGTGATACAATTCCATTTAAAGCAGATGCAAGTAAGTATCTTTCTACATCCATATCTAATAAACGTTCAATTGTATTTAAGGCATCATTCGTATGGATTGTTGATAATACTAAATGTCCTGTAATTGATGCTCTAACAGCAATCTTGGCAGTTTCAGTATCACGAATCTCCCCAATCATAATGATATTTGGATCCTGACGTAAAATAGAACGTAGTGCCGTAGCAAAATCTAGTCCAATTTCACTATTGGTTTGAATCTGATTAATTCCATCGATATTCATTTCGACAGGATCCTCAACCGTTACAATATTAAACTCTTGAGTATTTAATCTTTGTAATACAGAATAAACTGTAGTTGATTTCCCGGAACCTGTAGCTCCAGTTATTAAAATTATTCCATTTGGAGCAGAAATCATTTTAATTATTTTTTCATAGTTACTTTGACTGAAACCCAAACTTTCTAATCCTTGAAAACTCATTGAGTAATCCATGATACGGACAACTATCTTTTCACCATTACTAGTAGGAATACAAGACACACGTAAATCTAGATTAAGTTCTTGAATAACAGCTTTAATAGCTCCATCTTGAGGTAATCTTGATTCTGTAATGTTCATACCACTTATAATTTTAATTCTTGTAACAAGATTTTTCTTAATCGAATTTGGAACTTCAGCATAGTTCTGTAAAACTCCATCGACCCTTGTTCTAATAATCATTTTATCATCTAAAGGATCAAAATGAATATCGGAAGCACCTCTTTTTTGTCCATCAACTAATATTTCGTTTACTAACTCCACAATAGGAATTTTATCGAAATCGAAAACTTTTAACATATATAACCCTCTTTTCTTCTTTTATGGCTAGTTTTTATTCCTATTTTATTATATAATATATTTAGAATATTATCAAGATAAAGGGGAAAAAATATGAAAAACAGTAAGAATAAAGGATTTGTTTTGGTAGAAACAATTATTATTTCGGTTGTAATAACAACAGCACTTTTAGTAATTTATATCCAATTAATAACAATTAACAATAATTTTAATAAGCATTTTACTTATGATAACGTTGATAAACTGTATTTAACAGAGGAAATAGTTAAATTTTTAGCAAACGAAGATACTTCTGATTTAGAAAAAGATAGTAAACCTTATGTAAATATAACAAAATGTGATAGTAATTACATTACAAATTATGCTTATTGCGAAACATTATTTAATACCTTAGGTATTAAAACAGTTTTATTTACAGAAAATAATATTTCACAATTAAAGGTTGATCTTAATACTTATGATTTTAGTGAAAAATTAAAAGAATATATAAATATAATGAACATCGATAACACATCAGGTTACCGAGTTATTGTAGAATATAATGATGATACATATACATCATTGAAAATTAGATAGGAGAGTTATATGAAAAGGGGTTTTACAACAGTTGAGGTTATTATAACATTTGCCATCACAATTGCTTTAGCAGTCATGCTATTTCAAATTGTAGTTATAATGAATGATATTTATAATATAAATGAAGAGGAAACAGAATTTTTAAATGATATATCTTTATTTAGTTACGATATAAATAGGGATTTAGATGCTTCTGCACTAACGCAAATTTCAAGTTGTGGAAGCGATTGTTATGTTTTACATTTTTTAAATGGTAGTACTAAGGAATTAAAAATAGAAAATAATGATATTATTTATGATTTAAATAAAACCGATTTTGATGACAACACTCAAATTATGGGATTTAGTATCAATGAAATTAAAGCACCTAGTGTGGGTGGTAATTACGACAGTATGGCTTTAATTGAAATTCACCTTAAAAATGATTACATAAAATACGATAATACAACTAAAATTGTTTATCAATATAATTCTACGGTATCAAATGTAATATATCCATAATTACAAACAAAGTAGTTGCGATTATTACATGAAGTATTCGCGCTAATAAAAATGGTAAGTATTTAATTTGTGATTTACTAATAATACTAATCATTTGAACATGAACACTCAAACCACCAAAAGATATTATAGCTATGATTATAAGCGCTTTTAATTTATTAGGGATATCTAGTAAACTTACGTGTTTTAAACCTTGAGTAATTTCTAAAATACTAGATATAAAGGTTTTAGTATAAAGTGATAAATCAAAGTTATTATCAATAATCGTAGTTATAATCAAAAAAATAGAAACAACACCTAAAATTAACAAAAGAGTATTGATGCTACTTATAATGGCGTTACTTAAAATTCCGCCAAATTTGATATCATTATTTATTCTTTTTTTATGCATTTTAACTAGAGCAGATTGTAACGAAAAATTTACTTTTTGACTCATAGTAGGGTTATAATTTCTAACTATTATACCTATAATAATATTGCTTGTATAATGACATATCATTACAATTATACCTAAAGTAACATCGTTTAAAAAAGAAACAGTTATTGTTCCTAAGATAAATAACGGATTAGAAAAATGGGAAAACATTAAAATTTTAGTGGCCTCTTTACATGTTAATTTATCTTGTTTAATAAGCTCATGAGTGTATTTCGCATTACTCGGAAATCCCGAAATCATACTCATAAAAAAAACAAATGCCGCATTTTTATTTATTTTAAATATTTTAGTAAATAACGGTTTGAATAATTCACTGATCAATTCAATAAAACCATAATTTATTAATAATTCAGATAAGACAAAAAAAGGAAATAGGGAAGGGAATAGATTATTTATCCATATTTCAAAAGAATAACTAACAGCATTTAGAATAGTTGTTGATTCAGTCAATATTTCATAAGTACAGAACAATAAACATAACATTATAATAATGCTTTTAAAAATTGAATTCAAATATTTCACCATTTTCTTATAAGGAGGATTTACTATGATTAATAAAATATATGAAAAAATAAAAGAAATAATTATTTATAACTATAAATTTATGCTAGGAATGTTAGTTTTATTTTTACTTTTAACATTCGAGTTACCACTTACAATTAAAATGCCTGGAGGTTTGATTGATGTATCTAACCGAACTGATTTTAATAGTGAAATGAAATTAGATGGTAGTTTAAATATGGTTTACGTATTAGAAATAAAAGCAACCATTCCTACCTACATAATATCTTTATTCAATAAAGATTGGCAAGTTTCTAAAAAAGAAGAAAATATAACTAACGAACAAAGTGAGAAAATTGGTAAATTATTATTAAATGAATCAATTTCTAACGCTATAATCGCTGGAGCGAGTGAATCTAATTATGAGTTCACTATCTCTAATGAAGAGGTTTATGTTTATTATATTTTAGATGATGCTGATACTACATTAGAAGCTGGAAATCAAATAATCAGTATTGATGGTGTTTTAGTAAAAAACAAATTTCATTTATCAGAATTAATTAACACATATAGCACCTCAGATGTTATTGAAATTAACACAGATAATGGAATAAAGCACGCTAAATTATTTTCTTTAAATGATTTATTATATATTGGAATTGGCATAATAGAAACTAAAGATGTTTCTACAGCAGATAATATATCATTTGAATTTGAAACATCAGAATCCGGTTCATCAGGAGGAATGATGATGAGTTTATCTATTTATAGTTCTTTATCTAACAAAGATATTACTAATGGTAAGATTGTTGCTGGAACAGGAACCGTTGATGAACTGGGAAATGTCGGTCCAATTGGTGGTCTTGATTTAAAAGTTTTAGCAGCCATGGAAAATGATGTTGATATTTTTATAGCGCCTGTAGATAATTGTGACGAGCTAGAAGGTATTGAAATTGTCGATATGACCCTTTATTGTGTTAGTACTTTTGATGAAGCTTTAAGTTATTTAAATCACTAAGGTGATTTTTTTGTAAAAAAAAAAGTAATTTTCATTACTTTATAAAGAATTAATATTAACACTAACTTTTTTTCCATTATTAGCATAACTACTAGCTTGAACTATTGTTCTAATAGCATTCGCCATTGAACCATTTTTACCAATAATTTTACCAATAACATCATCAGAAGCTAATATTTCTATTGTAAGCATATCTTCATCATCATATTGCTGAAAAGATACTTTTTCAGGATCTAAAACAATGTTGTTAACTAAGAATTTAGTTAATTCTAATAGATTCATTATTTACCTTCTTTTTTCATTTTAGCTTCGTGTATTTCTTTTAAAACACCAGCTTGTTTTAATAAATTTCTAACTGTATCAGTTGGTTGCGCACCATTACTAATCCATTTTTTAGCTAATTCATTATCGATTTTAATTTCAGCTGGTTCAGCAATTGGATTATAAGTTCCAATTTCTTCGATAGCTTTACCGTCTCTTGGGCTTTTTGAATCAGCGATAACAACACGGTAGAATGGTTTTTGTTTAGAACCCATTCTTTTTAATCTAATTTTAACTGCCATAGTATTCACTCCTTTTCTGAAATTAATTATAACACACTTTAAAAAAAGTGTCAACTATTTTTAGTTAACACTTATTTTATATAATCTTCATCTATTTTATTTATTTCAGCAATATCTTCTTCAGTAACTTCATCTTCAATGTCATCCCATGGTTCTTCATCTTCTTCTATCAATATCTTAACTTTTGTTTCACCAACAATTTCGACCCCTAATTCTTTTTCAATATTAAAAGAAATCTTGTTATTATCATCAATTTGAACAGAATTACAATTAGGTTGATTTAAGCTTCTTACTATTATATCAGTTTCATTGCTCAAATCCGCATCAGCTTTTAGCTTTACATTAAATAAATCATTGTACTGAATATTTTTACTAACAACATTTGTTTTACTATTATTATCATATGAATACCAAATGTTGACATCAAACGAACCCTCAACACCGATTTTATCACTAGATTTATAACCTTTAAATTCGTGGTTTATGACCCAACACCCTAAAACTGTAGTAGGATCTTCAGTTGGTACGATTTCATAACTATTTTTAAATTTCTTTTTTCCTTTACCGATAATGGCTTTGGTTACTATTTCTTTATAAAGTGCCAATATATCCCTCCTCATTTTAGTTTATGCAATTTATCGATAAACTCCACACTTTTAAATAGTTATTTGTTTGACAAAGAATTAATAGTGTAGTAATATAATTTTTAATAATTATACTTAAAACGAAAGAGTGATTTTATGAATCAAAAAGAATTGATTGAATGCTTAGAAAAATTATTGATTTTATTAAAAAATAATGATAATTTCTTAAATTCAGAAAGTTATCGCTTTTTTAGTGACTATAGTAATAAGACTAATATTCATGATACAAATATCAGGAATATAAATAATGAAATTTTTAAAAATAGAATTAAATATTTTAATAACTGGTTTTTCTTAGTCCTTAAAGCATTACTTGTCATGTTAAATTGTATTTTGGTTTGTTCATTGTTTAGTTTTAGTGTATTAGCAGTAAATAGCTGTTTTATAGTTTCTCTAATTTTAGGAAGTAGTTTTTCTTTTTTCTCATGTTTAAAATTAAAACAAATTAAAAAAGCTATAAAAAAACTAGATTATGAAAAGAAACATAAAACCAAACTTTTACATAACGAGAAAAAACAATATGAAGCAAAAGAACTTTTGTTGAATAAGAAAATAAAAATAAATAATGAAATTGTTAATGAGGTTATGAATCTAAAAAATGAAATAATTTTAAAAGAGGTAAATATTTCAGAAAAAAAGATGTGTCTTGATTCAATTATAAAATCAGATAAGTGTAAAACTTTAGATTTTAAATTAAATGATTATTAATTTTTAGATAATTGAAAATTGATTTTCTTCCCAATGGCAATAAAAAAAATTAATATTTGACATTTTTTTAAAATACTGTATAATATAAATTCGTTACAAAAAAGGGGGAAGTTATATGAAAAATTTAAATATGTTAGGTGATTTAAAGAAGTTATTGTCAGAAAAGGAGAGTTTATCTAGAAAAAAATCTGCTTATAAAGCTGAATATGATTTTAGAATGTTTCAAATTGATAATGAATTAGAACACAAAAATGAAGAAGTTAAAAGAATTAAATTAAAATCGTTTGATGAACAAAATAAAAACAGTATTACTGCTTTAATGTTGTCAATTTTAATTACTGCAATTGGGACAGGTGGTATTTTAGCATACGCTTTATTATTACCAGGTGCGATGATGTCTGCAATGCTAACAGCAGTTTTAATAGGTACTAGTTTAGTAGGAATATCTGCTACTATAGTAAATGCTACAAAAGTTGTCTTACCACCTAAAACTGGTACTTTTATATACACAAAACAAGAAAAAGAACAAATGCTATCAAAGTTAAAATCTGATATTAAAGAAATTACAAAAATAAAATTAATAGAAACTAAAGAGTACAAACAAATATTAAATTTAGTTGAAAAAGAAATTGATGATTGTCGTAACAAAATGAACAATTTAAAATTGGTTAAACCTAATTTTATAACAGCAATAAATAAACGTAGCTTTGATAAGTTATATCGTCAATGTTTAGTTGAAATGGAACAAGACGCATTGATTCAAAATTATTTAAATAGTCAAGAAAAAATCAAGAAATTACAAAAGTAAAATTTAGGAGTTTTAAATGAAAAATATAGTGATTAATAAAGAATATTTGACTAAAAGTCAAAGAATAAATGAATTAGAAAGTTCAAAAGAAGATTATAAATTAGAATTAAAAAAAGAATTAGATGAAATAGAAACAGAATTAAAAACAAAAATTAATCTTAAAGACGGTGTTTACACACAAGAAGAAGTTGAATATGATTTCAGTTTAACTAAATTAGCGCTTTTAATACTTCTGATTATAACTAATTTTATATTAGGTGGTGTATTCATATTTATTCCAACATCAGTAGCTAGTATGTTCTTATTGTCAACTTCAGCTATTGTAGCCGGTGTTTCAGGATATAATTTAAAAAACGCAATAAAAAAGTATTCAGTTGCTAAAAAGAATCTAAAAAATAAACAACACGATGATATGTTACTTAACAAATTAGATGAGGAAATTGATGAATTAAGAAAAATGTTTTTAACTTCTAAAAAAGAATACTCACTAATTATAAACAACATTAACAAAGAAATAAAAAAACTAAAAAAAGGTACAAGAAAAATGAAATTATTTAAAGAAAATAATTTATCTAAAGTAAAAAATAATGATAGTAATATCGATTTAAAGTGTGAGAATGATAAATCAAAATCATTAAAATTAAACTAGGTAGCTAGTTTTTTTTGTTTAAATGATTTTTTTGTGGTATACTTATTTTAGGTGAGTGTATGAAAGATATTAACCACGTTGCTGTAATTGTTGATGGTAATGGGAGATGGGCTTTAAATAAAGGGCTTAAAAGAAGTGAAGGTCATAAAGCTGGAGCTAAAAACTTAAAAAAATTAACTAAATATATACTAAATAAAGATATCAATTATATAAGTTATTACGTATTTTCAACAGAAAATTTCAAACGCAGTGAGGAAGAAGTAAATTACTTAATGAAATTATTTATCGATTTTTTTACAAAAGATTTTAATAATTTAATTAAAGAGGGGATTAAAATAGTCTTTTCTGGACGCAGAATTAATCTAAATGATGACGTTTTAAAAGCAATTGATGAAATAAGCGAAAAAAGCAAAGATAATAAAAAAGCAACCATTAATTTTTGTTTAAATTATGGTTCGCAATATGAAATTGTTGATGCCTGTAATCAAATTATAAAAGATAACATTAAAGAAGTTGATATTGATTTATTTAATAAATACCTATATCAAGACTTACCACCAGTTGATTTATTAATTAGAACAGGTGGTGAAGTTAGATTAAGTAATTTTTTATTATGGCAACTATCTTACGCAGAATTATATTTTACAGATGTTTATTTTCCTGATTATAACGAAAAATTATTTGAAGAAACTTTACTTGAATATGAAAACAGAGATAGACGTTTTGGTAGTATAAATTATAAGTAAACATATCATTAATAATAATGGCACGTTTATTAAACTCATTATATTTTTACATAAGGAAAGGATAATTTAATGACAATTATATATTTTATTTTGGTTTTAAGTACAGTTATATTTATTCATGAATTAGGACATTTTATATTCGCTAAAAAAGCCGGTATTTATGTTTATGAATTTTGTATCGGTATGGGACCACAAATTTTTAAATTCAAAAGAAAAAACGATGAAACAATATATGCTTTAAGAATTTTACCGATTGGTGGATTTTGTTCACTTGCTGGAGAATCGAATGAAGAAGATCCCAATATTCCCAAAAATTCAAGATTACAGGATAAAACTTGGTTTCAAAAGTTTATGACAGTTATCGGAGGAGTACTATTTAATTTTATCTTTGCAATTATTATATTTTTTATAATCGGACTTGTAAACGGGAAACCCGAAAACAAACCCACTATTGTCGACATACAAGAGTGGAGCTCAATTTATGGATTGGTAGATGAAGGTTCTGTTATAACAAAAATTGACGGTGTTTCAGTTTCTAATGTCGATAGATTTTTATTAGAATATCAAATTAGATTAGGACAAGAAATTACTATTACAACTGATGAAGGTGATTTTAAAATTGTTCACCAAATGAATGAAAATGATCAACCAGTATATGGGTTTGGACTTAGTAATGAAGTTGAATATGGTTTTTTAGAAGCAATCGAGTATGGATTTACCAAGTTTGCTAATTTAGTAGAACAAATGGCTTTGATCGTTGTTTATTTATTTACCGGTGATTTAGAACTTAGTTCGTTATCGGGTCCAGTGGGAATTTTTGATGTTGTCGGTCAATCAGCTAAAGCCGGTTTTATGACTGTTATATTTTTAGTAGCTTATTTAAGTATAAATGTCGGATTCATTAACTTATTACCAATTCCAGCATTCGACGGAGGAAGACTTGTTTTTTTATTAATAGAACTAATTACTAGAAAACCAGTTTCACCCAAAATAGAAAATATAATACATTTTGTAGGTTTTATTTTACTAATGATTTTAATGGTTGTAATAACTTATAATGATATTGTGAGATTTTTCTTTTAATTAAATTTTAGAAAGTTAGAGGTAAATATATGTTAAAGGTAGAAAATGTAACAAAATTTTATGGAGATTTTAAAGCAGTTGATGATTTATCATTTTCTATTAAACCAGGTGAAATTTTTGGTTTATTAGGAATTAATGGTGCTGGTAAAACAACAACATTTAGAATGATTATGGGTCTTTTAGAAAAAACTCAAGGTAAAATCACTTTAAATGGTAAAAAAGTTGATTATTCAGTTACTGATGAAATTGGATTTCTAACCGAAGAAAGAAGTTTGTTAACTAAACTAACAGTTAAAGAACAAGTTATTTATTACGGTGTTTTAAAAGGAATGGAAGAAAAAGAAATTCTAAAAAGATTGGATGTCTTACTAGAAAAATTTGGAATTTCAGAATATAAAGAACGTAAGTTAAAAGAACTATCGAAAGGTAATCAACAAAAAATTCAGTTCATTACTGCTATTATTAATGAACCAAAACTACTTATTTTAGATGAACCATTCTCTGGACTAGATCCTTTTAATGTTGAATTATTTAAAAAAGAAATTATCGAAATGTCTAAAAAAGGAAGTATGATTATCTTCTCATCTCACCGAATGGAACATGTTGAATTATTTTGTAAAAAACTTGTCGTTTTAATGAATGGTCGAGCAGTTATTGAAGGTGATTTAGATCAAATAAAAAAAGATTTTCGTAAAAAAAATATCTTTATAAAAGGAAATATTGATGTTGAAAAAATTAAAAACACAAAAGGTGTTTTAGACATTCTTGACAACAATTTAGAATATGAAGTTAAAATCGAAAATTTAGATGTCGCTAAAGATGTTTTTAAAGTTATTTCAAAATGTGATATTATGAAATTCGCAGTTGAAGAACCAACTTTAAATGAAATTTTTGTAGCTAAGGTAGGTGAAAGTTATGAAAAATAAATTTTGGTTTCTAGTTAAAAATAGTTTAAGTAAAAAAATGCGCAGTAAATGGTTTTATGCCACTCATTTAATTTTAGCTATATTAATTATTGGTCTTGTAAATATAGATAATATTATTAATTTTTTCGGAGGTGATTTTTCTTCGGAAACAACAATTTATGTTATTGATAATACAGATAAATCTTTTGATACCTTTAAAACAGCCATGGATAATTCATTTTCGCTTACGGAAAGTCAAAAGTTTAATATTGTCCTGAGTGATAAAAGTGAAGAAGAAATCAGTACAATGATAAAAGATATTGAAGAAGAAATGGGTAATTTATTAATTGTAATTGATTCATCAGATGAATTTGTTATAAATACAAAAATGATAAGTAATGATTATACTAATACACTAGAATTAAGTATGATTACATCATCTTTAACACAAGTTAAAACATTATTAACAATTGAAAAACATGGTTTAACTGAACAAGAAATTATCGATTTAACAACTCCTGTTAATTTAGAACGTATTTATTTACAAGATGATTTAAACTCAGAAGAAGAAAATATGGAAATGATTATGTCAACTTTATTTCCTATAGTAATTTTACCATTTTTTATGCTATCAATTATTTTAATTCAAATGATTGGAGCTGAAGTTAATGATGAAAAAACAACTCGTGGAATGGAAATTATCATTTCCAATGTCTCACCTGGGATCCATTTATTAGCTAAAGTTGTATCGGGAAATATTTTTGTCATTTCACAAGCAATCTTAATTTTTATATACGGCTTACTTGGATTATTCTCTCGCGGATTATTTGCTGGTGATATGGGGGTAGTTGGTGATTTATATAACCAAGTCACACCAATGTTAAACTCGGTATTATCGCCAGAACTTGTTTCTAATTTAATTTATGTGATTCCATTAGTGTTATTAATTATGTTTTTAACTCTTGTTGCTTATTCTTTAGTAGCCGCTATCTTAGCTAGTGTCACAACCAATGCTGAGGATTTTCAACAATTACAAACACCAATTGTTATTATTAGTTTAATTGGTTATTATTTAGCTATGATGGCTGGATTGTTTGAAGGTGCTATAGTTATAAAAGTTTTAGGTTATGTTCCTTTCATTTCAGCAATTTTAAGTCCTAGTTTATTTATAATGGGTGATTTTGCTGTAATAGACATGATAATAGTGGTTGTTGTCTTAGTTGGACTATTATTTATCTTAATTAAATATGGTTTAAGAATTTACAAAGTTGGTATTTTAAACTATAGTTCAAAAAACTTATGGAAAACAATGTTTAAAGCTTTAAAATCATAAACATGAATTATTTCATGTTTTTTGTTTGTGACAAATTTGTGACAATTTGTTATTTTAACAGTTTTAATTTTTTAAAATTTGTGTTATACTTTTAAAAGTAGGAGTGATTTTATGAAGCTTAATTGGAAACGTATTTTAATGGTTTTTATACCATTTGTTATTATAGTAGGGGTACTTTGTTATTTTATTTTCTTTAATAAAAATGAAGAAATTAAAGAAGATGACGAAATTAAAACTGAAGAACCACCAGTTGTAGAAACTAAAGAACTACAAATCGTTGACTTAGAAAGTGATTCTCGTCCAATTGCTGTTATGATAAATAATTATAGTGGAGTTCAACCATATCAATCTGGATTGAATGATGCTATTATTGTTTATGAAATGGTTGTTGAAGCTGGTATTACCAGAATGATGGCAGTTTATAAAGATGGTGATGCTGATAGAATAGGAAGTATAAGATCTTCTCGTCATTATTTTTTAGATTACGCCTTAGAACATGATGCCATTTATACTCATATCGGTTATAGTGATATAGCTAAAAATGATATTGCAACTTATAACGTAGCTAACATTGAAGGTGATTATTATTGGCGTGAAGATATTGATTTAGCTTATGAACATAGAGCTTTTACTAGCATGAATAACATTATAGAAGAAATTGATGATATGAATTATCGTACTACTAGTGATACTGATAATTTATTTAATTACAGTATAGATTCTGTTGTTTACAGTGATACTTCAGTAGCTAATTCTGTCCACATTAAATATTCTAATTATCAAGAAAATGATTATACTTATAATCCGGAAACTAAGTTATATGAAAAAACTTCAAATGGTGAAGCTAGATTGGATTATGTAACTAAAGAACCAGTTGTTGCTAAAAACATCATTACTTATCAAGTTTATAACTATACAATTGCAGGTGATATTTCTGGACGTCAAGAACTGGATACAATTGGAAGTGGAACTGGTTACTTAATTACAGAAGGTCAAGCTATTGAAATTAAATGGGAAAAAAGTTCTCGTTTCGGTCAAACAGTGTATACTTATTTGAATGGCGAAGAAATTGTTTTAAACGATGGAATTACTCATATTCAAATTCAACCTGTTGGTCAAAAATTAGAAATTAAATAATTCTATAATAAATGCATTAAATAAATATTTTAGTTTGTCATAAAATATGGTATACTAAAATAGTACTGAGGTGAAAGAAAGAATGAATACTGAACAAAATGATTCAGAATATTTACATATAATAAAAGAGATAGTTAATGATGAGGAATTTTTAAAATTAAAAGATTCTATTCATCATGGGACTAACAGATATGATCACTCACTAAGAGTTGCTTATATGGCATTTAATTATGCTAAAAAGAGGGATTTGGATTATAAAACTATTACAAAAGGTGCTTTACTTCATGACTTTTTTGAAAATCCTGAAAACTTAAAAACAACTGATAGAATAATTTCTACCTTTATTCATCCTAAAAAAGCTTTAAAAAATGCTAAGAATAAATATGAATTAAACGAAATAGAGGAAGATATTATTATCTCTCATATGTTTCCTATCAATTTAAGGTTACCTAAATACAAAGAGAGCTGGATTGTTAGTTTGTGTGATAAAAGGGTAGCTATTGATGAATTTCTAGCTACAGTAAACTTTAAATTTAAATTAACAAGCAATTTACTTTTGATTATTTTATTAAGTTTTATAAATTAATGACATAGTCATTTTTTTTGTAAAAAAAAAGTTATTGAGCTTTTTTTGTTTCAATAACCTTTTGTTTATTTTTATTAACAATAAATGTTAAATCATCTTTTATTATATGTAAATTTTCGCTTATCAATTGATCTTGATTTTTTCTCACCGAATTAATTAAAGCATCATAATTACTATAATCAACAAACTCAACATTTAAATCAACTATACCACATGCACTTGCCATAGCTAATAAAGTATTAATTGCCTTAATTTCAGTTTCTGTATTTAAACCATTCCAAGTTTTATCACAATTAGTTTTAGTTAAATCAGTTAAAGAACTGATAGGGCTTTTTAAATTAGTAGCGCCTATTAACTCTTCAATTAACTCACGATTTTCTTCAATAGCTGCTTTATCAAACTTAATTGAACCACCTAAACATTTACCTTTTATATAAGTCTGTTCATTTAACTTATTAGAATATAAAGTTTTAGCTAATCTTAAAACTTCTTCAGACGTTATTCTTTTACCATAAATCAACTCGTTTTTTAAACCCTCAACAATCGATTTATAAGCATCAATAATTACATGAAATTGCTTTAAAATACCATTATTAGAATGTTGTTCAGAATTTAAAATAACTTCCAATTCATTTAATACCATGTATAAATCTGATATGCTCATATCTTGTTTTTGAACATGAATTTTTAAATCATCACATAGTTTCTTTAAATTTATTTCAAGATTATGTAATTTTAAATCATAGTTATGATCAGATAAATTATTTTTAGCTATTTTATTTTTATGAATTTGTCCTTTTAAATGCGCTAGTTTTTGATTATAATCATTTAAAGTTTTTACATATTCACTTTTTTCCATTGAATCTTTATTGAACATAAGGCTATCGATGTTTTTTTCTAATTCTTGAGTTTCTTTATCTAAATCATTATCGATGTTTTCCTCTTGAACAAATTTTCCTAATTCAAAGACATTTTTAATATTTGTAATATAGTGTAATTTTTTAATTAATTCTTTTGTTTGATGTGACATATTATCCCTCGTTTCTTAAGGTATAATATATCTTATAATTCAATTATTGTCAAATTTTGATACATTTAATCTTTATATACAACAAAAGTATAGTCATCACTTATTTTTTTAAGAACTTTTGGTGTTATTAAACTTTTATCATGTTTAATATTTTCTAATTCTACAATTTCATAATTTATAAACTCTATATCATAACTTGTGATTACACCTACAGCATTAGCTAATGCAATTAAATTTTCGATTGCTTTTATTTCTTCCTCACTTTTTAAATTATTCCAAACTTGATTATTTTTTAAAGTAGCTAATTGCTTTAATGTAGATGTAGGGTATGAGATATTAGTAGCATTTACCAATTGTAAAATCAAATCCTTATTTTGAGTGATATATTCCTTATCAAAAACAAATTTACCTGAAAATCCAGGTGCTTTTATAGTATTGATATCAGCTATTTTTTTTGAATAAGCACCTCTAGCTAGTGTATTAATTTGACTTATCATATCAGTAATATACTGATTTTCAGAATTTAATTGTCTTATTCGGTTTAATAATATTTCTAACTCACCAATTTTAAAAGCATCAATTTCATCTTTATAGGTAATCAAATCTTCAAGAATATTTTCAAAAGATTTAATAATCATTAAAATAAATTTTTCTACTTGTTCTGATTGTTTCATCTTTTTTAAAGTCCTAATTAAATTATGTCCCATCAAAATTTTTAATAAAATATTATCTAAATACAGATCGTTTTTAGTCCATTCATAAGTTTTAAATGAACTAATCTCACTTTCTAAATCAACTATAGTTGAATTAATAATAAAACTTCTATTTTTATATTTTAGCGCTAATCTAGATATTTTTTCCATTAGTGACTCTTGAGTTTTAATAGTTTTTTCTTTAGAAACGCCATTTTTCCAATCTAGTATTTTAGACTGATTAAGTTCAGTTTCTAATTTATTTAAATCTTCTGTATACTTAGTTTGTAGTTTCTTTGCCTCTAGTTGAGCCATAGTTATTTGATATTGAAGTATATTATAGTTTTTTTGATTATTTAAATTTATTTCAACTTGATCTTTAAAACTAATTGTTTTGTTTAAAATATCTAATAAATTAGTAAGTTTATTCTCATTCATATTAAACCTTCTCTCATAAGTTAATATATCTAATAAAATATAAATTGTCAAATTAAAAATAAACTACCAAGTAGTTTATTTATAATAAGTCGGATAATAATTATTATAAGAATAAGTGGGATATGCAGGATAAGGAATAGGGTAAGGAGCAGGACAGCAGGGTCTTTTGTAAAATGCTGGCGCTAATGCGGCTCCGGTAACGCCTCCTAATAAAAATGGTAAGGCAAACAAACCTAAGAATCTATCATCGTTTGGATTTTGTTGATTTGTTTGATTATAGTAATTGTTAGGATAATTTAACTGGTTATAGTAATTATTGGGATAATTTTGATACATAAAAGTCTCCTTTCATTATATATTATGAAATTATTTTAAAAATGTTATATAGGATATATTTTAATTCATATATTTAAATAGGTGAGTTTATGAAGAGATTTTTTGAATTGTTTGGTTTGTTTTTTTTAGTTATCTTTACATTTTTATACTCAAGTCAAATTCAAACTGTTATTAAAGATAATGATGACATCGTAAAAACTTTAAACGAATCTAAACATTATTATGAAAAAGATTCAATAGATGCTTTAATTAGCGATGATTATATTGTTCCTGGAATTTCTGGTTATGAAGTTGATGTTGATGATAGTTATAACCGAATGAAAAAAATAGGTTATTTTAATGACAATCTAATTACTTATGAAAATATATTGCCAGTTGTAAGTATTAAAGAAAGATATGATAAATATATTATCAGTGGTAATGAAAGTTTAAATAATGTTTATTTAAATTTTTCTTTATTTAATTTTAGTGAAGTTGATGAAATATTATATATTCTAGATAATTATAATATTAGAACTAATTTTAATATTAATCAGTACTTTTATTTAAAACATTACGATCATGTCATAAAAATCATTAGTGCAGGACATAGTGTTTCTATTGATATTAATGGTAGTGATGACATTAATTTAATTAGTAATTTATTTAAAACTGATTTAGGTATATCAGATGTCTTTTGCTTTTATGATGAAGAAAACTTAGAAAAATTTAAAAATTGCCAAACTAATAGAAATTATTCAGTTTTAAGTAATAATAATATCAATACAGATTTTTTAACAACAGTTAAAAACGATTTAAAAAAAGGTATTATTTTTAACTTTAAAGTAAATGCCTATTTAATTAATCAACTCCCTAGCATCATCAATTACATTAATTATCGTGATTTTTCCTTTAAAACTTTTAATAACTTAATAGTCGAATAATCTTTATTTTCTTTATCAGGTATGTTATAATGTTTGTGGTGATTTTATATGATTAAATTAAAAAATGAATTAGTTAAATTACAATCAAGTGAGCTTAATATTAAACAAAGAGTGTTTGAGAAGCAAAGTATTGTAACATTAGAATTAAAAACTTTATTTTATCCTACTTTAATTGATGAACAAATAGTTTTTGGTAGTATTGAACTGACAGTTGATAATAGTGAATGTAAAAGTTTAAATGACTTTTTAAAAACAGATTTCAAAGATGGTAAAGTAGTAGTTAACTTAAATGAAGATGGTAAATGGAATACCTATACTTTTTATGACTTTAAAATTAAGTTTATAAAAATTGAAGAAAATGATATTTCTTTTGAACTTGAATTTACTGACTGTAAAATAAGTGAGAAAGCTAACATAACTAGTTTATATACAATAGGGAATAAAAATATAGCCGAATATTTTGATTTAAGTGATTTTTATGAAAAACCTATAGTAAAAGAAATAGCAAATAAAGAAATATTTAAATTTTTTAAAAAATAAGTCA
>CAYJJY010000003.1:5854-36354 GCA_964370615.1 uncultured Muribaculaceae bacterium | reverse complement strand
AAATAGTATTATTTTTTAAAGATAAAAAAATAATTTCTAATGCAGTTAATTTCTTTAAAAAAGTATTTAATAAAATAGTTGATTTTATTAAAATTTGTGGATTAAAAATTATTGGTTTAAAACATATTATAAAAAATAAATCTAAGAATACTTCTTTGAAAAGGGAAAAGAATAAAAACGTTAAGGTAATTAATGAAACTAAGATGGGTGTTAAAGCTGTTGAAGTTAAGAAAATTAGTACTGATGTTAAGGTTAAAAAAGATTTTAAATATTTGTTAGGTAATATTAATTTATTTAAGTTTCCTTTAATTTTAATGTCTTTAGTGTTCTTATTTACATTATTGTTCTTTACTTCTGTTAGAAATGAATTTAGTGAGAATGAGAATAGATATTTGGCTAAAATGCCAGAATTCTCTTGGGAAAATATTTTTGATGGTAGTTATTTTAGTGGGTTAACGGATTATTTAACTGATCATTTTGTTTTTAGAGATGAATTTATTGAGTTAAAAAGTCAATTGATGTTATTTTTTAATGTAAGTGAAATTAATGATGTTTATATTTCTAATGATTATTTATTTGAGAAATATGATAATCCTTTAAATACTGATAAGTTAATTGAGGTTTTAAATAACTTTAATAATAGTATAGATGTAAATGTTGATTTGTTGTTGGTTCCTAGTAGTGGATTGATTAATGATGATTTATTACCTGATAATGTTTCTTTTGAACATCAAAATGAGGTTTTTGACTATATTTATTCTAATGTAAATTTAAATGTTATTGATGTTAGAGAGTCTTTAACAATCGGTAATGATAAATACCCTATGTATTTTAAATATGACCATCATTATAATGCTTATGGTGCTTATTACACATATTTAGAGTATTGTAAGGTTAAAGGAATTGAACCAGCTAAATTGGATTTAAGAACTGTTTCTAGATATTTTCAAGGTACTTTACATTCTAAGGTAGGGCTTTATGATTTAGAGCCTGAGGATATGAAAGTATTTAATACTGATAAAGTTGAAGTTGTTACTTATGTTAATACTAATAGAGTTACTGATACTATTTATGAGTATAGTCATTTAGAAACAAAAGATAAGTATTCTTATTATTTAGATGGCAATCATCCGTTAATTACTATTGAAAATAATGTAGAGAATGAAAAAGAAATTTTGATTATTAAAGATAGTTATGCTAATAGTTTTGTACCTTATTTAACAGAGAATTATAGTAAAATTCATGTGATTGATTTAAGATTTTATAATTTGAGTGTTAGTGATTATGTGAAAGAAAATAATATCGAAGATGTTTTAATTTTATATAGCATTAATAATGTTGATAATGATACAGGAATATATAAAATAAAGTGATGAACTTTATTTTTTTATGTTATAATGATTAAGAAAGGTTGGTGTTTTATGATTGTAATTGCAACTAATGATGAGGTTAGTTTATTAGAAAAATATAATAAAAATAATGAAGAGGTTATTAAAACTGGTGTTGGAGGATTAAATGTTATTGAATCTTTAAAAGATATTGATCGAAATACTCCTATTTTAAATATTGGGTATGTAGGTAGTAATAATATTAAAAAAGGTACTGAGGTTACTATTTCAAAAGTTTTATTATATCATCCTAATGTAACTTATGATGAGAAGAGTTATAAGTTAGATGGTGATGTTAAGTGTTATACTTCTAATGATTTTGTTTTAGAAACTGACATTTTAGAACCTGTTGTTTTTGACATGGAACTTGCTTATATTTTAGCTTTGGGTTTTAAAAATGTTAAAAGTATTAAAATAGTAAGTGATAATCTTAGTTATGATGAATATGAAGAATCAATTAAATAATTGATTTTTTTTAAAATTGTGGTATAATATTTTCTTTGGAAAGAAGGGTTTTGAATGGCTTATAAATTTGATTTAAATTTATTAAAACGATGTTTATCTAAAGATGTAATAAAGATTATTGATGATTATAAAATAGTAGATAGTAATTATAGTGAATTTTTAGATAGATTTTCAAAGTTAATTAAAAGCTTTGATTTAAAAGATTCTCTTGAAATATCAATATTGTACACGAGAATGTTAAATTCGGGGTTGTTATCAGAAAATCTTAATTTTAAACCAACAGATGATAAAGCTGAATTGTTAGAGCTTGATTGTTTAGGGCCAACTGTATTTACAGGAGCTGCGTGTTGTCGTCATTCATCTAGTTTGCTAAATGATATTTTAAACTATAATCATTATGAGTCTATAAATTTTCCCCTAAAAAATGGTGAAGAACGTCATTTGGTTAATTTAGTGGATATAAAAGGTTCACCATATGTATGGGATGCTTATAATAATTTACTTGTTGAAAAAAAAGATGGAAAATACGTTGTTGGTGACACTAAATATGATTTTTTTGAAGATGATGTGGATATAGTAAATTCAAAGAAAATAAAACTATCTAATTTTGATTCGAAAATTTTAAGAACAATTTCAAATGATGAGATTTTATATCGTGAACAGAAGTTTACTTGTAACATGGGATTATTAATGAAATTTTTTGTAGAAAATCAACACCTTTATAGTGACACATCAAAAAGATTAAAACTTATAATGAATGAGATTAAAAAGGGTTAATATGTATAATAAATTTACAGATATTTTAAATAGAAAAATTCCTAAGAAATTTCATAAAAAAATGAATTTAATATTTACTGGTGTGAGTTTAATTTGTTTAGGTGGGTCTTTTATTGTACCGATACCTTATAAATTTATTCTTTCTAATATGTCGATGTCAATTTCATATATGTATTATTTAAATAATGCTGAGTTTGCTGACTTATCATCTAAAGAATATCAGGAAATCGAAAAATATTATGAGATATTTTTAGACAATTTTGTTACATTGTGTCGAAAGTTAGATATAAATAGTTATGAAGAGTTATTAGCTTTATATAAGTATATGTTAGATAATGGTTATTTAAGTCTTAGTGATGAATTTATTTACAAAACTAATGTATTAGAGTCACAAAGAAATTTAGGAGCAACAATTGTAACTGGTGAGGGTTGTTGCCGTCATATTAATTTATTTTTTACCGATATACTTAAGAAATTAAACTGTAAAGCGTTTAATTTAACTTTAGTTAACGAGGATATTACAAAAAACTGTCATGTTATTAGTGTTGTAGAAAATGGTGAGAATTATTTAATGTTTGATCCAACAAATAATATGAAAGTAATTTATAATGAAGGTAAATTTGAAATTGGTGATTCTTCATATGTTCCTTTTACCAATGATAAGGTATTTAGATTAGTTAATAAAAAGAAAGTTTCTTTTGACTTTAAAAATAAGAATAGTGTTAGTATTGATCCTTTGGAGTGTTTTGATGAGAAATTCATTCGTAAATTAAGTGTGAATTATGATTACTTTGAAAGATTTTATGGAAAGAATGAAGTTATTTTTAAAGAAATAGAAAAAAGATTGAAATATGTAAGTGAATAAATTAATTTATGATATAATTTAAGTAGGTGATTTTATGTCGAAAATACAAGTAATGGATGAAATTTTAGCTAATAAAATAGCTGCTGGTGAGGTTGTTGAAAGATGTGCTTCTGTTGTTAAAGAGTTAGTTGAAAATAGTATTGATGCAATGAGTACTGATATTAAAATTGAATTAATTGATGCTGGTACTAAGAGTATTAAGGTTACAGATAATGGTTTAGGAATGGATAGGGAAGATGCAATTTTATCTTTTCAAAGACATGCTACTAGTAAAATAAAAGATGAAGATGATTTATTTTGTATTGAAACTTTAGGTTTTAGGGGTGAGGCTTTAGCTTCGATTGCTTCTGTTAGTAAGGTTAGTTTAAAAACTTCTCAGGGTGAAATTGGTTCTGTTGTTATAATTGATGGTGGGAAAGTTGTAAGTGTTAGTAATGGTGATTCTCGAAAAGGTACTATTATTGAGGTTAGTGATTTATTTTACAATACACCTGCTCGTTTAAAACATATGAAAAGTTTATATACGGAATTAGCTAGTATTAGTGATTTTATTAATAAATTAGCGCTTTCGCATAATGATATTAGATTTACTTTAATTAATAATGGAAGTGTTATTTTAAAGACTTCTGGTAGTGGTGATTGTTTAAAAACTATTAATGATATTTATGGTATTGAAATTACTAAAAATATGTTAGAAATTAGTGGAAATAATACTGATTTTGAGGTGAATGGATTTGTTTCTAAACCTAGTATAAATAGATCTAATCGTAATCATATGATTACAATTGTTAATGGTAGAGTAGTTAGAAATGCTGAGCTTAATAAAATTATTAATGATGCTTATCATTCTTATAAACCTGATAATAGATATCCTGTTGTTGTTATGTCAATTTTGGTAGATCCTACTTTAATTGATGTTAATATTCATCCTACTAAAATGGATATTAAAATTAGTAAAATGGAAAGTTTAACTGAGCTTGTTTTTGATTTGATTAGAAGTAAGATTGGGAAACAAATTTTGATTAATAATGTTGATGTTAGTGTTGATACTCCTTTATTTAATTTGGAGCTAAAAAAAGAAGATGAAATTACTAAAAATAATGTTGAATTTAATTATGAAAAAAAAGAAAATACTCAAGAGTCTTTATTCGTATCTGAGGAAAAATTTGAAGAAGTTGTATTGGATTTAAAAAGAGTTGATGAAGGAAAAAAAGAATTTCCGGAATTACTTCCTATTGGTCTTGTTCATGGAACTTATATTGTATGTCAAAATGAATTAGGGATGTATTTGGTTGATCAGCATGCAGCTAAGGAAAGAGTTAATTATGAAATTATAAAGGAAAAACTTAGTAATCCAAGCAAAGATAATATTGAATTATTGGTACCTATGACATTAGAATTTACTCCTAGTGAATATATTATTTTGAAAGAAAATTTTTATTTATTAGTTAATATGGGGTTTATTATTGAAGAGTTTGGTCTTAATTCGATTATAATTAAATCTCATCCGGTTTGGATAACAAAAGGGATAGTTGAAAAACAAATTAATAAAATAATTGAAAATGTTTTATTAAATGAAAAGAATTTTAGTTTTGAAAAATTTAATGATCATTTAGCTCATGATTTAGCTTGTAAAGCTAGTATAAAGGGAAATACAAATATCAGTATTTCAGAAATGGAATATTTATTAGATGATTTGAAAAAATGTGAGAATCCATTTAATTGTCCTCATGGTCGTCCTACAATTATTCATTATTCAAAATTAGAATTAGAAAAGCAATTTAAAAGGAGTGGTTTTGAAAGTGTTGTATGATAAATATAAAATTTATAAAGTAACAGATTTTCTAGTTGGTGAGAATGCTAATAAAACTGTTATTAATTATATACCAGAAAATTTTAATCATGTTATTATCTTTGAGGATAATTTACGTATGAAGTTAATTAATTTTATAAAATTAATTAATGAATCAAATCAAGAATTTAATTTTAAAATGGGTGGTAGTTTAAAACCTAATAAAGCCATTTATTTAAATGAGATGATTGATGGTGATATTAAAAAGGGTAATAATGTTTTAGTTCAAGTTTGTTTTGGTGAAATTACGATGCGAGTACTTGAGGATTTAAAGGCTCAATATGAGAAGAATTTAGATACTATAAACTTGAGTTTTGTAATCGGAGAAAATATTCAGACTGTTATGTATGATGGAGATTCGTTCTCACTTATTAAACAATTGTATGTAAAATCTGATGATGTTTTAATCAATTTAAATAATAAACAAAAAAAGAAGGAATATCTATAATTGAGATATTTCTTCTTTTAATTTTTTATGAGTTTCATTTATTTTCTTTTCTTCAGCAGTTTCTAATTCATACCATCCTTTGGAAAAAGCTAATTCATATAATTCACGTTGTGAATCTCTAATTGTTTCATATATTTCTTTTATTTTTTTATATAAGTGCTCATTACTAGCTTCGTTTAAAGCCATGTTTAAATTTGTACTCATATTTTTTTGAATAGTGAGAGTACAATTTAGATAGTCTTTGTCATTCATGTCACTTGTAGTTGGAATTTCTGTTTTTTCTTTTGTGATTTTTGTCATTTTAACCTCCTAATATTGTTAATATTTTTTTACAAATATTTTTGTGTATTTGTTGTTGAGCTGAAAGTTTATCAGCTATTTGTTTATCTTCAATTAAATCTATAAAGCTATTTATTTCTTTACTGGCATTAAAATTCCAAACGAATATGTCTTCTAAATAGGATAAATCTTTTGTTGATATAATATTGGGTACCATAATATCTTCTCCTTTCTTTTTTATTTTGTCTTTTGTTGGTGAATATATTCATCTTATGATTAATTATTGATTTTTTTTATAAATATTGCTATACTGATATAAATAGTAGGAGAGATTTTATGACTAAAAAAGCTTTTACCTTAATCGAATTACTTGCAGTAGTTATAATACTTTCTATAGTATCGATAATAGTTGTTCCGATAGTTTTAAATATAATTGATGATGCTTCTAAATCTGCGAATGAATCGCAAATAGAATTATTATTAGATGGCGCTAATCAATTGTATGCTCAAAGTTATTTTAATGATGAAACAAAGGATTTAATTAATGATTTAAATATCTATAACAATATTCCTTTTACAGGTGAGTTGCCTGAAAATGGAATTTTAAAAATTAGAGAAAATGGCGAAATTTATTTAAGTGTTTATTTAGATGGTGTTTGTTATATTAAGGATTATGATAAGACTGACGTTTCAATTAAAGAAGTTAATAGTGAGGATGAATGTGTAACTTTAACGGCTACAATAACTCCTGAACTGATTAGAGATTGGTATAATGAAGATTTATCGGTTGTGATAAATACAAATGGTGATGGGTTCAAATATAAATTAAATGATGGTGAATGGATATATATTTATGATACTAGTTACGAATTAATATTGGTGGAAACTACGTCTTTTATGGTAGTTCCTTTTAAAGGTGATGTAACGGGTGATATGATCAATCTCACTTATAGAATTGATAAAGAAATTCCAGTTATCAATAATACTTTTGACAATATTACTTTAGAATATGGTGTGAAAGAGGATTTATCAAAATATTTTGATATTATTTATAATGGTTTATCTGGAAAAAATGTAGTGTGTACGGATACTTCTAATTTGGAGGTTGGGACACATAATGCATCTTGTACAGTTACTACTAATTCTTCAAATAGCGCTACTGGGAATATAACTGTAAATATTAAACCTAGTTGTGATGATGGAATAATTAATGTTAAACTTACTGAAGGGTTAATACCTGTTGAAATAGATAGTTTTGGTAATGTGACTAAAGCTTCAGTGGATTGGTATGATTATTGTGAACAAAAATGGGCTAATGCTGTTTTGATTAATAATGAAATAGATAGAGGTATTTATCAAAGTGCTGATGGTGGTACTGTAATTGATAAAGATGATATTGTTGCTTATTATGTTTATGTTCCTCGTTATGAATATCAAATATTTGATGTTGATGCTGATGTTATTGATGAAGATAAAGGTTCTATTAATATAAGATTTATTGGAAAAGATTCTGGAAATAAAATGCCAGAAACGCCTGTTTTAGGTGAATATTATACACATCCTGCTTTTACGTTTGGTGAGAATGAAATAGAAGGTTTTTGGATTGGTAAATTTGAACTTACTGGAGATATTAATTCTATTTCTATCCTTCCTAATTCAAATGCTTTAACTAGTAAAAATGTTTCTACTTTTTATAATAGTGTTGCGAAAATTAATTATGGTTTAAGTGATGATTTATCTTTAGTCGATAGTCATTTACTTAAAAATATGGAATGGGGAGCAGTTGCTTATTTATCTTATTCAATATATGGTACTAATAAAGAAGTTTGGATTAATAATAATAGTGATTATATTACAGGTTGTGGGGGATTAACTGTTAATAATAAAATATCTTCTGAATGTACTAATGCTTATGGAACTTCCTTAATTTACAACCAATCTACAACTGGTAATATCACTGGTGTATTTGATATGTCGGGTGGTACTTATGAATATGTTATGGGCAATATGCAGGATGTAAATGGTAATTTTTATCCTTCAATCTCTGGTTTTAATAGTAGTGGTGTAGATAGTAAATATTTTAATGTATATTCTTATGGGACTACTAGTAATGATGTAAGTGCTTATCAAAGAAGTTTATATGGTGATGCGATGAGAGAAACGACATCTTATAATGGTGATTATGCTGCTTTTCTTAATTCAAGTTTTTCATGGATTTTACGTGGTGGATATAGTACTAGTTCAAGTGGGGCTGGTGTATTTAGTTTTGGTAGACACTATGGGTATGGTTTAAACTATGTTGGAAGCAGAGCCGCATTAATAGTATTTTAAAATATAACGATATTAAAGTTATATTTTTTTATTACAATTATAATTACTTTTCATATTGATTTACAACTAACTTTTTACATGATATAATAAAATGGTTAGAGGTGATTATAGTGAGAATGAGTGAAGGATTTTTTTATACTTTAAGAGAAAATGTTAAAGATGAAGAAACGGTAAGTGGAAATTTACTTGTAAAAAGTGGTATGGTAAAAAAAGTATCTAATGGTGTTTATATGTATATGCCGTTAGGTTTGAAGGTTATGAAAAAGATAGAAAACATTATTAGAAAGCATATGGATAAGGCAGCATGTGAACTTTTAATGCCTAATTTATTACCTGAGGATGTTTATATTAATAGTGGTCGCCGTGAGAATTTTGGTAAGGATATGTTTTCTTTAAAAGATCGTTTTAATAGAAATTTAGTTTTAGGTCCTACACATGAAGAATTTTTCGTTGAAGCTGCTAAGATGAAAGTAAAATCATATAAGGATTTACCTTTTAATATTTATCAAATTGGTAACAAATATCGTGATGAGCCTCGTCCTAGATTTGGATTAATTAGAGTTAGAGAATTTTTTATGAAGGATGCTTATAGTTTTGATAAGGATTTAAAAGGTTTAGATAATTCTTATCAAATTATGTTTGAAACTTATCATAATATTTTTAAGGAAATAGGAATTGATTATCGTGTTGTTACGGCTGATACAGGAGTTATGGGTGGTTTATTATCAGAAGAATTTCAGGCTGTTACTTCAATAGGTGAGGATATTTTAGTTTTATGTGATTGTGGTTATTCTTCTAATATCGAGGTAAGTAAATGTGTTGTTACTAAAGAAAAAGAAGAGAAGGTAAAGCCTACTGAACTTGTTTATACACCTGAATGTAAGTCTATTAATGATATTTGCGACTTTTTAAATGTTGATAGTTCTAAATTAGTTAAAACTTTAGTTTATAAGGTTGATGGTGAACTTTATGCTTGTTTAGTTAGTGGTAATAGAGAAATTAATGAAACTAAGTTAAGAAAATTATTAGATGCTAGTGATGTTTCTATGGCTTCTTATGAAGAGGTTTTAGAAGCTACTGGTTGTGAGGCTGGTTATGTTGGTCCAATAAATGTTAATTGTAAGGTTGTAATTGATAGTGATTTATTATTTAAATACAACTATGTTGTTGGCGCTAATAAAAAGGATTATCACTATATTAATGTTAATACTAATGATTTTGATTATGATTTTGTTGGTGATATTAAAAATGTAGTGGAGCACGATGAGTGTCCATTATGTGGTGAGAAGTTATATTTTAAAAATGGTATTGAAATTGGTAATACTTTTAAATTAGGTAATAAATATTCTAAATCATTAAATTTAAGTTATTTAGATGAATCTAATAAATTGGTGCCAGTTGAAATGGGTTGTTATGGTATTGGTTTAGGTCGTATTTTAGCTTCTTATATTGAACAAAATCATGATGATGCTGGTATTATATTTAATCAAGCTATCACGCCTTATGATGTTTCACTTATTTTAATTAATAAAAATGATGAAAAACAAAATATGGTGGCTAATGCTTTATATAATCAATTGAATAATTCGATGGAATGTTTACTTGATGATAGAGATGAAAGAGCTGGAGTTAAGTTTAATGATTCTGATTTAATGGGTATACCTTTTAGAATTACAATTGGTAAAAAAATAAGTGATGATTTAGTTGAACTTAAAGTACGTGGTACTGATAAGGTGTTTGATGTTCATATCAACGATATTGTTTCAAAAATTAATGAATTATTAAAGATATAAAAATTTAAGTACTATTTAGTACTTTTTTTGTTATTTCGACATTTTTTTTAATTTTATTGTAGTACTATAAAGATGGTGATGGTATGAAAAAAAGTTTAATTACAATTATTATTTCGATTGCTTGTGGTTTTTTTTTAGCGATGACTTATATAGAACAATATGATAGCCCTTTGGATATAGTTTCTGTTTTTGGGGAGCAGAGTAAGACTGTTTATTTAATTCAACAGGGTGTATATTCTAGTTTTGAGAGTATGGAGAATAATACTTCTTCGGTTAGTGATTATGTTTATAGTGTGATTGATGGGATGTATTATGTTTATATTGGTATGACTTTAAGTGAAAATAATGCGACAAAGTTAAAAGAGCATTTTGATTTAAAAGGAATGAGTACTTATGTTAAGGAAAATGCAATTAGTGATGATGAGTTTATTAGTAATTTAGAACATTATGATTTGATTATTTCGGAAACTAGTGATGAGGCAACTATTGATGAGGTGATGAAGAGTGTGTTAAGTGAGTATAAAGGAGGTTAAATGATTGTAAAACAATTACCATGTAATGAAAGACCTAGAGAATTGTTAATAAATAAGGGTGTTAATAATTTGAGTAATAGTGATTTGTTAGCGATTATTTTAAGTAGTGGAACTAAAGATTATTCTGTTAAAGATTTGTCTAATGTTGTTTTAAGTGGTTTAAATAAAATTCAAGATTTAAAAAATATCAATTATAATGAATTATTAAATATTAAAGGTATTGGAACTGCTAAGGCTTGTCAGTTGTTGGCTTTAGTGGAGCTTGGTAAAAGAATTTTTAGTACTTATGAGGATATTAAAGAAATAAAAATTAAAAGTGCGTTTGACATATATGATTATTATAAAAATCTATATTATGAAAAGCAGGAGCACTTTTTTTGTGTTTATTTGGATAGTAAAAATAAGATTATAAAAGATAAGTTATTATTTGTTGGTACTATAAATGAAAGTTTGGTTCATCCAAGAGATATATATAAAGAAGCTTATTTAGTTAATGCGGTTTCAATTATTTGTGTTCATAATCATCCCAGTGGTGATGTTACTCCTAGTAATAATGATAAAATTATAACTAAAAGATTAAAAGAGATTGGTGATGAGTTAGGTATTAATGTTATTGACCATATAATAATTGGTAATAATAATTATTATAGTTTTGCTGATAATAATTATTTGTAATTGCATTTAATTTGATATTTTGGTATTATATACGCGGTGAGAGAAATGGATTCTAAATTGGGTGGATTTAAAAATATGCTTAAAAGATGGCGTATTAATTTGAAATTAAAAAAGAAAAAAGAAGAGGTTAATAAAAAGCGTAATAGTTTAGGATTCAAGTTGTTATTACCTTTAATTTTTATTGCAGGAAATATAATTGATTTTCATTCTAAATCTGGTACTAAGTATTCTAGGGTGAAGGTTGTTAAAAATAAAAATTTTAAAGAGGTTAATATTAATTCTAATGTAATAAAAGATTTAACAAAAAGAGCAATTTATAGAAAAGAAGTTTCTGAAAACAATGTCATTAATTTTAGTAATATTACAAAAAATAAAATTTTTTCTACTGATAAAACTGTACCTGTGGTGAAATCTAAGTTAAAAAAAGGTATGGGTAAAATTAATGATGGTGAAAGAAGTGGTGCTTCTTTAGTTAGTACTAAAAAAAATAATAAAATAAAAGATTTTAGTGTTAGTGAGGTTGTATTTAATAAAGATGTTAAATTAAATAATAATGAGGATTTTAAAAAAATATTATCTGAAGAAAAAAATAATATTAAATCAGAAGATTTAAATAAAGATGTTAATATAGTTGAAGTTGAAACTAAAAAATTAAAAAAAATGAACTTGGAAGCTATGGAAGTTTTATTTGAAAAATCGAATGATAAGATAAACACTATTATTAATAAAATACTTAAGTGTAATGTTTATAATGAGTTATATGGTTTAGAATTTGATTTAAAGTATATTGAGTTACCGCTTTCAAATATTGAGAAACTTGATTTAAGTAAATTCATAATTGAAGATAGAGATAAGAAAAAAGAGTTGGATAAAGAGTTGAAAAAATTATTGGATTCAACTAAATATGGACTAACTTTAATTGAAACAAGAAGAAAACAGTTATTAAAAAAAGAAAAGAAACTTAGTGGTTCTGATGAGTTAGAAAAAGAAGCTGTTAAAGAAGAAAAAAAGGTTGAAAAGATAAAAAAAATAGAAGAGTTTTTATTTGAAAAAGAGTATATAATGAAAAGTGTAATTAAGGGTCATGAGATGATTAAAACTTATCGTTCTTTGATTGTTAAAACTGGTAATAAACGTGGTTTGTTTATGAAGTTTTTTGAATATTTTTCTAAACGTGCTTTGGGTAATATTTTAATTCCTAGAATGCTTTTTCCTAATGTTTTAGTAGCAGATTTAATAAGTATGACTTTAATTACTAATGATTTATTATCACTTAAGGGTTTGTTTCATAGAGACCAAATTGATTATGTTGTTTTAAATACTTCCTCGTTTATTTATACGACGGAAACTACTTTTAAGTTATGTGAAAGAAGTTTAAGTGAAATTGAAAGTATTAAAAATTCACTTAGGGAACATGGATTTTCTAATAGTGAATGCGTTAAGTTATGTAAGGAATTAGATGAAATTGAATTATTTTTGAAATTGAAAAAAGAAGAGTTAGAAAAGAATTTAGAACTTGGTAAAGATTATATTAAAATTTTAAAGAAAGAGGCTTAGGCTTCTTTTTTTATGGTATACTTATATTAGGAGTGGTTATATGAAGTTTTTTAAAAATTTAGGTTATGTTTGTTTAACAGTTTTTGTATTTTTATTTGTGATTGGATTATTTACTGAAGATATTGTTAATGAGGGTGAACAAACGTATACTTTGATGGTTTATATGTGTGGGTCTGATTTAGAATCTGATGGTGGTTATGCTTCTTCAGATATTAGTGAGATGTTGTATGCTTATAAGGATGAAAAAATAAATATTGTAATGCAAACTGGTTGTACTAATGAGTGGCAAGATTATGATATTTCGAGTGAAGAAAATGAAATTTATATTGTTGAAAATAATGAGTTAGTTTTAGTTGAAACCTTAAATCATAATGAAATGTTGTCGGTTGATTCGTTATCTAATTTTATTGAGTATTCTAAAATAAATTATGAAGCTGATCGTTATGGTTTAATTATGTGGGATCATGGTGGTGGAGCTATTAGTGGTTTTGGTTATGATGAAACTACTGGTGGTGATGATACTTTAACTTTAGATGAAATTAAGTTATCTTTGGATTCGGTTGATATTAATTTTGATTTTGTGGGATTTGATGCTTGTTTAATGGCAACGGTTGAAACAGCTTTTAGTTTGAAGGGTAAATCTGATTATTTAGTTGCTTCTGAGGAGCTAGAACCGGGAACTGGTTGGAATTATACTGAAATTATTAATGGTTTATCTAGTAATACTGATATGGAAACTTTAGAGTTAGGTAAGATTATTGTTGATTCTTTTATTGAATCTAATGAGGGTTTGTTTTATGATGAAGAAGCTACTTTAAGTGTTATTAATATTTCTAAGATTGATATTTTAATGGATAGCTTAAATAATTATATGCGTGAAATAGACACTTCTTTATTAGCTATTCAAGAATTTACTAAAGTAGCTAAAGCAATTGATGCGACTAAAGCTTTTGGTTACGGTGAAGTTGATACTATTGATTTATATCACTTAGTAGAGAATTTAAGTAATAATGAGAGTTCTAATTTACTTAATTCAATAAGTGATGCTGTTGAGTATAATAAAACAACAGCGGTTATGGAAGATTCTAATGGGTTATCTGTTTATATTCCTTATGTTGATTTGAGTGTTTATAATAATATGATTAGCATTTTTAACAATATAGGTATGTCTGATGATTATGTGTCTGTTTTATCTAAAATAGCTACTACTGTAGCTGGAGGTCAAATTGATTCTGATTATGATAGTGAAGATTGGTATTTAGATGATTATGCTTCAGATTATGAGGATTATTATGATGATTATGAGTATGAAAACTTAGAAATTGTTGATTATGGAGATTATTATGTACTTGAGTTAAGTGAGGATGATTGGGAGGTTATTAATTCAATTACAGCAGAGGTTTTATATGATGATTTAGAAGGTTATATCGATTTAGGAAGCGATAATTACTATGACTTAACAGAAGATGGGAATTTAATTGTTTCTTTTGATGGTACTTGGATTTCTATTGATGGTTATATTGTACCTTTTTATGTAATTGATGAAGGATATAATTATACTAAAGCTAAAGTTCCAGCTTATTTAAATGATGAATTAGTTGATTTAATTGTTGTGTGGGATGATAAAAATCCTAATGGGGTAGTTACAGGAGCTAGACCGGTTAGTGATTATGGTGAGACTTCAATAGAAACAAGAAGATTAATTGAAATTAAAAGTGGAGATAAAATTGAGTTTTTATTTGATTATTATAATTATGATTTAGAGTACGAGGATAGTTATATAATTGGAGAATTTATTGTAAGTGATACTGATTTTGTTATTGAATATTCAGAAGTTGGAGATAATGAATTTTATGTTTATTATAAAATAGTTGATATTTATAACAATGTTTATTATACAGAAGCAGTTATTATTTATTAAAAATCAACTATAAAGTTGATTTTTTGTGTTATAATACTATATAAGGATGTGATGATGTGTTTTTAATTAATGCTGAAATAAAAGATTATTTTAATATATTATGTGAAGAGTTTCCTTTATGGTTAAATGATTATATAAATACTTCTGAGTTGCAACGAATTGATAAGATTAGTATTAGTTGTGGAACTGATTATTGTGGTTTATATAATCCTCCTTATTTTTATTCTAATTTAACTCATAGTATTGGAGTTGCTTTAATTATTTGGAATTTTACTAAGGATAAGAAAGCTACTTTAGCTGGTTTATTTCATGATATTGCAACGCCTGTTTTTAAACATTGTATTGATTTTTTAAATGGGGATTATGAAAATCAAGAAAGTACAGAAGAAAAAACTTTTGATATAATTAATAATTCTATTGAAATAAAAAAATTATTAAAAAGAGATAATATTAAAGTAGAAGAAGTATTTGATTATAAAATATATCCAATTGCTGATAATGCTTCTCCGATGTTATCAGCTGATAGATTAGAATATACTTTTAGTAGTGGTTTGGTATTTAAAAGAGTGTGGGATTTAGATAGTATTAAAAAAATATATTCTAATTTAGTTGTTTCAAAAAATGAATTCGGTAATGATGAAATTGTATTTAAAGATTTATCTATATGTGAAGAATATATTGATATTATTCGTGAGTTATGGCCAGCTTGGATTGATGATGCGGATAGAACAACGATGCAGTTTTTAGCTGATATTTCTAAATCGATGATTAATCTTTCATATATAACTGTCGATGATTTGTATACAATGACAGAATCTGAGGTTATGGATATTATAAGAAATTGTGATAATGAATTAATTAGAGAAGCTTTTAGTAATTTTGAAAATATTGATTGTGTTTATAGTTGTGATGATGAGATTGAGGGGAAATATTGTGTTTATACAAAAAGTAAATTACGTTTTATAAATCCTTATGTTTTAGGTAAAGGAAGAGTTTATGATTTATCTATTAAGGCTAGGGATAAGATTGAATCTTATAAGTTATTAAAAAATAAAGGGTATACTTATTTTGATTTTGAATTTAAAGTTATTAATTAACATTCATTAAAATCAACGTTTTGTTGATTTTTTTGTGTTATAATTTATGTAAAGGAGTTTGATTTATGAATTGTAAAGAAATTATTGAAAATAGAAGAAGTATTAGAAAATTTTTAGATGTTGAAGTAAAAAAAGAAAATATAATTGATATATTAAATTGTGGTAGATTAGCGCCTTCAGCTAAAAATAGACAACCTTGGAGTTTTGTTGTTGTTAATGGTGAACTAAAAAATAAAATAGCAGATTTGATGATTGATGATTGTATTAATAATTACAGCGATAATAAAAACACGGTTGAATTTACAGCTGGTGTTATTAAAAAAGCAAATGTTTTGATTTTGGTTTTTAAAAATAGTTTTGATAATAGTGATGATATTTTATCGCTTGGTGCTTGTGTTCAAAATATGCTTTTAAGAGCTACTGAACTAGATTTAGGATCTTTATGGATTAGTGATTGTGTTTATGTTAAAAACGAGGTAAAATTATTAGTTAATAATGATAATGATTTAGCTAGTATGGTTGCTTTGGGATTTAAAGATCAAGAACCAAAACAAAGGCCACGGTTTGATTTAGAGGGTTTGGTTGATTGGAATTATTATTTTTAATTAGGAGGTATTGTGAGATTAGCTTTAAAAAAAGATATAGAAAAGTTAGTAAATTTAAGATTATTACAACAATGTGAAATTAATAAATATAATTTTGACAAAGAAAAGTTTATTTTAGAAACAACTGCTTATTTTATAAATCATCTTAATAAAAATTTCTTTGCTTATTTGTGGGAAGAAGATGATGTGATAGTAGGTAGTGCTTGTTTACATGTTTTTGATTTGATTCCTTCTCTTAAAAATAAGGGTAAAACTGCTTATATTTGTAATGTTTATACTTCTTCACAATATAGAAAAAAGGGTATTCAAAGAAAATTATTAGAGGAAATTATAAATTATGGAATTAAAATAGGTGTTACTAAATTTGAGTTAAACACTTCTAATCCAGTTGCGATAAAACTGTATCAAAGTTTAGGATTTTCTAATACTAGTTCTAAAATGTCTATGAGGATAGATTGTGTTGAGATTCACTAAACTTAATTATTCAATAGAAAATTGTACTGTAAAAGGTATATTTTTTTTATTGTAAAAAATTTTAAATTATTGTATAATTAAAGAGAATAGATAGAGGTTTTTTATGAAAGTGATAATAGCTGATGATAATAAATTGTATCAACATTATTTACCTAATGTTTTAAATGGTGGGTATTCTATCCCTTATAAAAATGATAATTCTAAATTTGATTATTTGATTACTTTTAAGGAAGATGAAGGTAATTGTTATATTCAAAGTAATGGAACTATTAATATAATTGAGAATGATTCTGTGATTAATCAAAGTATTGTTAACGAATATTCTACTTATACTCTTAAAATTATTGGTGTAAGTAGTTTAGTTAGATTATTTATATATCCTGATGTTGAAACTAAGTTGTATACTATTTCAACTGAAAATAAAACTTCGATTAAACTTGGAAATAATTCTTCTAATGATTTGATTGTAAATAATCCATTAGTTAGTTCTAATCATGTTGAGTTAAGTTGTGTTAATAATAATTGGCAGGTATTTAGTTCTAATCAAGAAAATAAATTTTATGTTAATAATCATTTAGAAAAATTAAAAGCGCTTACTGTAGGTGATGTTATTTTTATTGGTGGTATAAAAATAATTTGGATGGGTAAATTTTTTGCTATTAACAATCCTTTGAATCAAGTTGGTATTCAAAATTTAGTATCATACAATTTAGATTTTAATGAAAAAAATGATAATTATGAAGGGGCTAGTGAAGAAGAAAAAGTAGTGGAATTGTTTAGTGAGGATGATTATTTTTTCCAACAACCAAGATTACAAGAGTATTTTGAAGAGGAAAAGGTTTTGATTGATCCTCCTCCTGTCTCATTTGTAAAAGAAGAATTACCTTTTATTTTAACTTTAGGAACTTCTATTACAATGATGGCTTCATCTTTTATGATGATTTATAATATTTATTATAGTTCAACAACAGGTTCAAAATCTTTGGCGCAGTTGTTGCCTCAAATTATTTTAGTGGTTGCTATGGTGATTGGTAGTTTAATTTTTCCAAGAATTATAGCTAGTTATCAAAAGAAAAAAAACAATAAAAAAGAACAGGAAAGAATTGATAAATATGGTGCTTATTTAGAAAAAAAAGAAAAAGAAATTATTGCTATTATGACTAAGCAAGCGCAAATTTTAAACGAGAATGTTTTAAGTACTAAGGATTGTTTAAATGTTATTAATTCTAAAACAAGAAATTTTTGGAGTAGAAATTTATATGATCATGATTTTTTAGCTGTTAGACTTGGAGTTGGAGATATAAAACCTTTACTTGAAGTAAGTGCTCCAGAAGAACATTTTTCTTTAGATGTTGATAATATGTTACAAAAAGTTTATGATATGGTAAATAAACATAAGATTTTAAAGGATGTTCCTGTAAGTTATTCTTTTGTTGATAAAAAAGTTTCAGCTATTATTTCAGAAACTAGTGATTTTGATAAGTATGTTCAAAATTTAATTACTCAACTAGTTTCACTACATAGTGTTTATGATTTAAAAATTGTTATTTTAACTGATAAAAATAAAGAAAAAAAATGGGAATTTGCTAAATTTTTACCTCATTGTTTTAGTGAGGATAAGAGTAAGAGATTTATATGTGATAGTGTTGAAAATACTACTCAAATCATGAGTTATTTAGAAAAAGTTTATCAAGACAGAACTGAGCTGATAAATCAAAATTCTGAAGAAATTAAAAGGAATGATGGTCATAAGAATTTTCCACCTTACTATTTAATTATTTGTGATGAAGTAAAAAATAAAGATGAGTATAAATTACTAAAAAGAATTTTAAATGCTGATGAGAATTTTGGTTTTTCAATAATTTATCTTGAAAAAAATTTAAAAACTTTACCAAATAAATGTGAAAACTTTATTGAAATTGAAAAAGAGCTTGGTTTTATTTTAGAAAAAAGATTATCTTCAAATTCGCAAATAAAGTTTAAACCAGAGATTGAACTGAATTTAAATATGCGTGAAATTAGTAAGATGTTATTTAATATTCCAACTAAAACTAAAGATGGTGATTCTGTTTTACCTACCGCATTATCTTTTTTGGAGATGTATGGTGTTTCTAGAATTGAACAACTTAACATATTGAATAAATGGAAAGAGAATAATCCGATGGAATCTTTACAGGCTCCAATTGGTGTTCATACTAATGGTGAGTTATTTAATTTAAATTTACATGAAAAGAAACATGGTCCTCATGGTTTGATTGCGGGTTCTACTGGTTCTGGTAAATCTGAATTTATTTTAACTTATATTCTTTCGATGGCTGTTAATTATCACCCTTATGAAGTACAATTTGTTTTAATTGATTATAAAGGTGGTGGGTTAGCTGGTGCTTTTAATAATAAAGAAACTGGTGTTAAGTTACCTCATTTGGCTGGTACTATTACCAATTTAGATTTATCTGAAATGAATCGTACTTTAGTTTCTATTGAAAGTGAGTTAAAAAGAAGACAGATGTTATTTAACAAAGTTAGAGATGCTTTAGGTGAAGGAACTATTGATATTTATAAATATCAAAAATTATATCGCGAAGGTTTAGTTGAAGAACCTATGTCACATTTATTTATTATAAGCGATGAATTTGCTGAGTTAAAAAGTCAACAACCAGAGTTTATGGCGCAGTTAATTTCAACTGCTAGAATTGGTCGTTCTTTAGGGGTTCATTTAATTTTGGCAACACAAAAACCAAGTGGGGTTGTTAATGATCAAATTTGGAGTAATTCTAAATTCAAAGTTTGTTTAAAAGTACAAGAGCGTTCTGACAGTATGGAAATGTTGAAAAGACCTGAAGCTGCTAGTTTAAAAGAAGTTGGTAGATTTTATTTACAAGTTGGTTATAATGAGTTTTTTGATATTGGTCAATCAGCTTGGGCTGGTGCTAAGTATATCCCTTCAGATAAAATTTTATTAAAGACTGATGATTCAATTGATTTTATAAATACAACTGGTTCGGTTATTAAAAAAATAAAAGATACGGTGGTTGTTGATACAAGTAAAAATTATGGTGAACAATTAACTAATCTTGTTAAATATATTTATGATTTAGGTAAAAATAATAATATTGCAACAAAACAATTATGGTTGGATAGTATCCCAGAAATTATTTCAATTGAACAGATAAAAAAACAATACAACTATAAACCGGAGCCTTATTTTTTAAATCCTGTTATTGGTATTGTCGATAAACCGGAAAAACAAGTTCAAGAATTATTGAATATTGACTTGAGTTTTAATAATACTGTTATATATGGTCAAACTGGTTCTGGTAAGGAGCATTTGTTAAGTACGATTTTGTGGTCTAGTATTGTAGAACACACACCTGATGAGGTTAATATTTATGTTGTTGATTGTGGATCTGAATATTTAAAAATGTATAGTAGATTTCCTCATGTTGGTGAGGTAGTTGGTTTAGATGAAGCTGATAAAATTTCAGAATTAATGAATATGCTATTTGATGAATTAGAGTATAGAAAAGAATTATTTTCTGAATTTGCTGGTAGCTATGAAAATTATAATAATAATAGTGGTAAAAAAATGCCTATGATTGTTACTGTAATAAATAACTACGAAATATTTTGTGAGAATTTTTTAAAGTTATCGGAAGCAGTACAACCTTTATATCGTGATGGTAGTAAATATGGAATAGTTTTTGTAGTTTCAGCTGTTGCAACAAATGCTCTAAGAAGTAGAATGCAACAAAATTTCTTGAATAAAATTGCTTTACAAATTCCTAATGAGGGAGAATATAGATATTTATTAAATGCTCCAAGAGGATTACAACCAGCTAAATATTTTGGTCGTGGTTTAATTCAAGATGATAAGACTGCTTATGAATTTCAAACGGCTGCAATTTGTTCATCTAATGAGATTAATCAATATTTGAAAAATGTTGCTGTTCATCTTAATAGTGCTTATACAGTTAAAGCTAAGAAGATTCCAATTGTACCTGATGTTGTAATGGCTGATTCATTAAAAGTAATTGATGATATGGTTCCAATTGGTTATGAGATGGATTCTAAGAAAATTAATTATTATGACTTTTTTAGTGACAAGTACAATTTGATTTTGGCTTCATATATGGATAACTATAAAATGAATTTTGTTTATTCGCTTATAAATTATTTTAAGGATTTAAATACTAATGTTGTTGTTATTGATTTAGTTGAGGCTATTGAAAAAGAGATTTCTGATATAAATATTTACAATAGTGATTTCGAGAAAAATATAATTGAAATTAATAATGATATTATTAAGAATAAAGATTCAGAATCTAAATTTATGTATATAGTTTTAGGTGTTGGAGATGTTAAAAATAAATTAGGTAATGCGTATCCAGTGTTTGAGAATTTGATGTTAAACATTGATAAAATCAATAATGTTAATTTTGTATTTATAGATGTATATGATTCTGTGAAAAAATTACAAGTAGAAAATTGGTTTACGGAAAAAGTTAATAAGAAAAATGGTATTTGGTTAGGTGAGAATGTCGCTAATCAATTAATCTTTAATTTAAATAATTTAGAGATGAATGATAGAAATGTAAAATTTCCTTATATGGGATTAGTAATCCAAAAAGGCAATTATAAATTTATTAGATTTACAGTTTGTGAGGTGCTTAATGAAGAATAAAGTATTAGTTGAATTATATATTCCTGCTATAGATAAAGTTTATAATGTTTATCTACCAGCTAATCGTAAGATAGGAAATATAATAACTTTAATAAATAAAGCTTTATTGGACTTTACAAATGGTAATTATGGTAATAGTAAATATAATTTCTTTTATAACTCTTTAGGAGATAAATATCCTGTTAATGTTTTATTAAAAGATACGGATATAAGAAATGGTAGTAGGGTTGTGTTGTTTTAGTTAATGATGTTCACTAATAGAAAATACAATTAGTATTAATAAAAATTCATTTTAGATTCAGTGGTGACTATTGACTTTTCAGGTTAATATTGTTATTATATTGTTAAGATAGGATTGATAGTAATATGAATGATTCAGGAATTAATTTTGATAGACTTGATAGTTTAGTGTTATCACTTTATGATTCACTTGAGCGCATAAATAAAATTTTATATAGTGCTGATGAAATAATTGATAATACCAAAAATGTTTATATGAGTGAAACATCATCTAATTTAGTTAATAAATTTAATTCTTACAAATCGAATTATAAAATTCTAAACGATAATATCTTAACTATAGCTGCAGATTTGATGACAGTTAAAAAGAATTATCAAAATTCTGATATTTCTTTAGCTAAAAAATTAAATAACGTAGTAGATGTAAAGTATGTTGAAAATAAGGAGGTGGAATTATGAATTTAGGAATTGGAAATTTAGATGTTGGTTTAAGTATAGCTGGTATTGATGAATACTTAAATAGTATGAAAGTAAATTTATTAGCAAGTACAGAAGAATTACTTGATAATGTGGCATCTGTAGAACAAGCTATAAATGCTGGTTGGCAAGGAATGTCAAAAGATAAATTTTTAGAAGATTTTATGGTTGCTCGTTCTACTATCAAAAATGATTTAGCGCTTGAGTATGAAGATGTTGTGGCAAGATTCCAAGAGTTGAAAAACAATTTTATGTATCAAGATCAAATTATGATGGGAACTACGACAGGTGACGCGCCAACAATGTCTATAAATTAAAATGTAATAAAATATAAAATTAATTAAAGTATAATAATGATAGGAGATGAAAATATGGCAGGATGGACAAGCAGTACTAGTAGTGCTGGTTATGATGCTAGTGAACAAGTCAAAGCAGCAGTAGCACAAAGATATAGAGAAAATGGTCTTTCGAGCTTTAATAATAATACATATGATGTTGTTGGATTAAATACACAGCAAATTCCTATGATGAAAGAGGCTATTAGAGCTTATATAGAAGAAATCAAAGCACACTTAAGAAAAATAGATATTTCTGTTGATCCTTCAATAGGAGTTAAGGGTGCTAATGTTGAGCAAGCTGTAAGAGATTACATTGGGAGAGTTGTATTTTATTGTAACCAAGTATTATCATATTTAGCTGCATTTAATGATAAATTACAAAAAGTACAAGAAGCATGGGAAGCTTATGATAAATCAACTGCGGATACAATTAGAGGTACAATCGATAGTAATTTTACTAATGGTGGTAATCTTTCTTATCAAGAAGGTGTAGCAGGATTTGCAATTAATGGTAAATTCTAAATGTCGCAGTTATTAAGCTCATTAAACACAAAGAAATCAGAGTATAATGTTTTTAGAGTTAAAATGACTTCTTTGCTAACAAAATGCTATGATACAGCATCTTCTTTAGAACCTGCTGTAAGTGGTATCTCAGGAGGAGTTATATATAATAATATAGCTTTTTTCTATGAGGGATTAAAAAGTAATAAAGATAGTATTTTTAATATTGGTGAGAATATAAAAAATGTGATTATTCCAGCAATAGATGCTGAAATTAATGATATTGGTACTCAAATTACAAATGAAGAAAGTAGAATTGCTAGAGAAGAAGCTGAAAGAAGAGCTAGAGAAGAAGCTGAAAGAAGAGCTAGAGAAGAAGCTGAAAGAAAAGCTAGGGAACAAGCAGAGCAAAAAGCTAAAGAAGAAGCTGCTAACAAAGTAGAGGTAACAACTACTAATACTAGTAGTAAATCTAGTACTATAAAATCTCAGAGTGGAGGTAATGGCGCTAATTATGTTAGCCCATATTAAAGATGGATATAAATGTAAATACAAAAGAATTAGATAATTTAGGAAATATGTTAGAGAAACTTTCTTATGAATTAGAAATAAATCTTACTAATTTATTTGAAAGACTAGAAAAAATGAATAATGATGGTGGAACTTGGATAGGTGATACGGCTAATTTGTTTTTACTGGAAATTTCTAATAGTAAAAAGGATTATTATGATTTTAAAGAAGCTTTAACTGCATATGGTAGTCATTTGAAGTATGTTTCTAATGATTTAGAAAATAATATGAAAGATTTATTTGGTTCTGGTAATGTCTAATTTAATTTATAATACTTATGAAATAAGAAATAAAGTAAATCCATCTTTAACTGATGCTCAAAGTAAATTAAATGATTTATTTAATGAGATGAGTAGTATTTCTGTTCCCTTGGATTTTTATCACGCTAAGACTGTTTTAAGTTATGTTAGTTCGGTAAATAGTGTTAGAGTGTATGTTAATAATTTAAAAAATTGGTGTGAGTATTCATTAAAAAAATTAGAGTATTGTGAAGAAAACATTAAAGCTAGCTTAAATAGTATAAAAGAAGTACAAATTAAAAAAAGGGAAACTAGTGTGAAAGAGGTGTAAAAATGAATGATAAATTTTTACCAGTAGGTTCAATTGTTAATATTAAAAATATTAATAAGCCTATTATTATAACTGGATTTTTATCTATGGAATATAATAATGCTTTTAATGTTTTTGATTATTGTGGATATACTTATCCTGAAGGTCAATTGAAAAGTGAGCATTCTTTTAAATTTAATCATAATGATATAATTGATGTTATTTATAAAGGGTATGTTTCTGAATCTCATGATATTTTAAATAAAAATTTAAAAAAATATTTAAATATTGAAGTTAATAATAGTGAGAAAGAGAAAATATCATTTAAATTTGATTCAAATGGTGTTGTTGTATTTGATAGTTCACAAAAATCAGAAGAAATAGTTATAGAACAGCCTGTTATTGAAAATCCTTTTAATCAAAAAGTTCAAGATACAAATGATATTGAGTTTAATAATTCTAATGGGTTAAATTCAATGTTTAAATTTAAGTTTGACGAAAATGGTACTGTAATATCTGATGATAGTATAGAGGTTAAACCAACTCAAAGTGAATCTGTTCCTTCTGTTTCTAAAAATACGAGTGGATTTAAGTTTGATTCTAATGGAACAGTAATATCTGATGGTGGTATAAAAGAAAATGTGCAATCAGATAATAGTTCAACTGGATTTAAGTTTGATTCTAATGGAACAGTAATATCTGATGGTGGTATAAAAGAAAATGTGCAATCAGATAATAGTTCAACTGGATTTAAGTTTGATTCTAATGGAACAGTAATATCAGAAAATACTTTAGAACACCCTGTTCAAATTAAAGATGAACCGGGTGGATTTAAATTTGATTCAAATGGTATGGTTATATCTGAAAATTAAACGTTTATCGTTTTTTTTTATATATTTTTGTGTTATACTTAAGTAGTGATATAATTGGAGGAAATTTATGAAAATAGTAGAAAGAAAAAGATGGTTATTTTTTGGGTTACCGTTCACATTTACAACTTATGAACTTACGGATGATTTATTGACAATAAAAGAGGGATTTTTAAATAGAAAAGAAAATTCTTGTTATATGTATAAGATTACAGATGTTGAGTTGAAAAGATCTTTAGTAGAAAGAATTTTTGGTTTAGGGACAATTGTTTGTCATACTAGTGATGTTACGCATTCTATAATTATTTTAAAATATATTAAGCATTCACAGATGGTTAAAGATGAACTTTTAAAAATTACTGAGGATCACCGTATTAGGAGAAGAACTGTTAATATGCAAAATATTAATGCTGATGATGTTGATTTTGATGTTGTTGATTAGAAAATAATTTTATTTTCTTTTTTAGTATGTTATAATAATTTGATATAAGGGGTGTATATTGTGAAAATAGGTTTTGGATTTAAAAATATAATAAATATAGTATTGGCTTTAATGTTACTATACTTTGAATTTTTTATGATTTATATAACTTTGTTTGAAAGTCCAGAATTAACTGTTATGTATGATTATATTATCCTTTTACTACTTATAATTGGTGCTATTGTTTTTACTGTTAAATTTTTTATAAGTAATTTAATTCCAAAGTATTTTAAGGCTATGAGAGCGGTTAGAAAATATATTGGAGTTGATGACTTAAATAAATTGGTAGTAAGTGAATGTTTTTCTTCTATTGATTTACCGGATCATGTTAGGAAATTATTTTATAAGAGTGCTTATCGAAATTTAAAAAAAGAATTTTTAATTTCTGAGAATTGGGTTTTAGTTAATGGGGTTTTAATTCCTAAAAAAATGATTATTAAACTTGGTTCTAGGGCTGTTACTTATAGAAGTTATTCTGCTAGCTCTGAGGTTTTATATATTGATACTGTTAATAAAAGGTTTGAATTTGGGCCTATGTTTTATGAAGATAAATGTATTAATAATTATTTAAATAAATTATTAAATCTTAAGCATTTAAAAGGTGTGGATAAGAATAAATATATTAATAGGTTTAATGAAATTGAAAATAAGGAACAATTTTTAGACTTTATTGTTTAGGTGAACATTAATGTTGTTTTCTGATATAAAATGTGTTATTATAATAACCATTAAGTGAGGGATTTGTATGTATGAGTATAAAGAAAAGTTAATTAGTAATTTGATTGTTATTATAGTTGTGGCAATTTTACTTTATTCTTTACCAATTGAATTTATTAGATATGGTGCAATTTTAACGTTTGGAATTTCAGTTATATATTTATTAAGAATATATATTGGGAATAGAATGTATTTTAAAATTGAACATCTTTTGAAGGTTAAAAAAAATGAAGATGCAATTGTATGTGCTATTAAATATGATAATATTTTTAATTTAAGAAAAATCAGATTAATGTGTAAATTAGCGATTGTAACGGCTAATTACAATATGGGTGAGTATAAAAAAGCTTTAGATAATTTAGAAAAAATTGATATTAATGTGTATGATTCTAAGTATATTCGTAGTTTATATTGTTTTAAATGTTCGGAATTATTATTTGTTTTAGGTAGTGAGGAAGATGGTGTGACTTTTTTTGAAGAAAATGAAAAAGATGTTTTAAGTTTGAGAAAATATTTGAGTTCTAAAAAAGAAAAAGAAGAATTTGATAATATAATATTATTTATAAATACTTATATTAAAATAATTAATAAGAATAAAGAAGTTGTTTTATCTATATTAAAAGAAATTAAAGATAATTGGAATAGTGAAGTAGATAAACGAAATTACAAAATACTAACAACTAGAGTTAAAAAATTAAAATAAGATTATAAGATACTATATTTTGGTGTCTTTTTTTTAATTATTAGACAAGATATTTAACGTGTGATATACTAAGATAAGTAGTAAGTTATTTATAAAGGGCTGGGTGTTTTTATGATTAAAAGTAAATTTAATATTTTGTTAGTTTCTGTTGTTATGATTTTAATAATGGCTTTAGTGGAGATTTTTTTGAAACCTACGTACATTATTAAATCACTGATTAAAATCATGTGTTTTGCTGTGATTCCGATTATATTAGCTTTTTTAAATAAAAAAATTAATGTTAAAAGTTTTTTATCTTTTTCAAAAAAAAGTATATTTATAGCTTTAGCTTTTGGGTTACTTATTTATTTAGTAATTTTAGGAAGTTATTTTATTTTAAATAATTTTATTGATTTTAGTAGTATAGTTGTTAGTTTAGAAGATACACTTGGAATTAATAAATCGAATTTTATTTTTGTAGCGATGTATATTTCTTTTATAAATTCGTTTTTAGAAGAGTTTTTCTTTAGAGGTTTTTGTTTTACTAATTTAAAAAATAATTTTAATAGAACAGATGCTTATATTATTAGTTCGGTACTTTTTTCTTTATATCATGTTGCTATTATGAATAGTTGGTTTAATGTTTGGATTACTGTTTTAGCTCTGTTAGGTTTATTTGTTGGTGGTGTGATATTTAATTATTTTAACGAGAAAGAAAATAATATTTATATATCATGGTTAATTCATATGTTTTCTAACTTTGGAATTAATACGGTTGGTTTTATATTGTTAGGAATTATTTAAAATTAATAAAAAGGAGATATGTAATATGAAATTTAATGATGGAAAAGTAAGATGCCAATGGTGTCCGAGTAAAAATGATAAATATGTAAAATATCACGATGAAGATCATTTATTTGAGATGTTAATACTTGAGTCTTTTCATGCTGGTTTATCATGGGAGTGTGTTTTAAATAAAAGAGATTATTTTAGAGAAGCTTATGATAATTTTGAACTTGATAAAGTGATTAATTATGATGAAAATAAGCAAAATGAATTAAGAAATAATGTTAATATCATAAGAAATAAATTAAAAATTAAAGCATCGGTGAATAATGCCATTATATTTAAAGAATTAATTAATGAATATGGTTCGTTTTATAATTATTTAAAATTGTTTATTGGTGATGAAATCATATATGAGGTTTTAAAAACTCATTCTGAAATATCAGATGCTATTTCTAAAGATTTATTTAAAAGGGGAATGAGATTTGTTGGAACTGTTATAATTTATTCTTATCTTCAAGCAGTTGGTCTAATTAATTCACATGAAAAAGAATGTTTTTTACATAAAAGATAAAAAAAAGGAGAACTAAAATGAGTAATTATAATATTATAAAAGATTATATTCCGTTTAATGATCAAGAAATTGAAGATAAAAAAACTATTTTAGAGTTTATTAAAACTTTTGAAAATCATTTGTTAAGAGAAAATCGTTTTGGTCATTTAACGGCTTCTACTTGGGTGTTGAATGAAGATTTAAATAAAATACTTTTTTTATATCACAATGATTTTAAAGGATATATATATCCGGGTGGGCATGTTGATGGTGATGGTGATTTATTAAATGTTGCTTTAAAAGAGTTAAAAGAAGAAACTGGTTTAGAAAATGTAGTAATTGATAAAGAAATTTTTTCTTTAGAGTGTGGTCCTGTGTATAGCCATATTAAAAAAGGTAAAAATGTTAGTTCTCATATTCATCATAATATATCATATTTAGTAATAGTTAAAAATGAAGATATGTCAAAAATTAGAGTTTTAGAAACAGAAAATTCAGTGGTAGAATGGTTTGATATTAATTTAGTTGATACTAAAACACTTGTAAAATGGTTTCAGCCCGTTTTTATTAGTGTTAGAGAGAAGATTATGATTAATAAAGATATGCTTAAAAAATTAATAAAATAAAATTTTACCTAAATTTTAAAAAAAGTAGAAACTAAATATATTGGATATAAAGAAATTTGGTGTTTTTTAGTTGATTAGTTTAAAATGTTGGCGTTATTGACTTTTTAAAACTGAGTGATATAATAAATTTAAGTTGGTGATTTATGAGAAAAAAAAGAGAATTTACGGATGAAGAAATTAAGTATATTGTCGATAACTGGGGCGTTGAGTCAATTTACAAAATGCGAAAAAAATTTGATTGTTCTTGGAATGTTATTAGTGAAATTGGAATCAAGTATAATTTGAAAATTCCAACTTCGAGAGTCTGGTCGGAACAAGATGTTTCTTTGTTAAAAGAACTTTCTTCAACACATCATTATAAAGAAATTGCTAAGATAATGAATAAAACAGAAGCTAGTATATATGATAAAGCAAGGCGACTTAATTTAACATTAATTCAAGATTTTGTATCGTGGACTGATGAGGAAAAAGAATATTTATATGTTCATTGGGGAGATTATTCTGTTGAAAAAATAGCTAAAGAACTTAATAGAACAGTTAAAGCTGTTAAGGAATGTGCTAAAAGAGAAGAATTGGGTAGAATGACTAAGTCTTCTATTCAAAAAATTAGTTTACAACTAATAGGCGAGTTGTTAAATACAGATATTAAAAAAGTTAAAACTACTTGGGTTAAGCTAGGTTTGAAATTAAAAAAGAAAAATCTGTCGAAAAAATATTATTATTATTGTATTGGTATTGATGATTTATTGGATTTTTTAAAAAATAATCAAGATTTATGGGATAGTAGAAATTTAGAGAAAAATATCTTAGGAAAAGAAGAAGGATGGTTATTAGAAAAAAGAAGAAAAGATGTTACTACTTTAAAAAATAAAAAAGGAGAAAATTGGACTAAGGAAGAAGAAGAAAAAGCTGTTTATTTACTTAATAAGGATTTCACATATGAAGAAATAGCTAAATATTTAAATAGAAGTGTTGGCGCTGTTAAAAGAAAAATACGTGAATTAGGGCATAGTTATAAATTAAAAATGTATTGGCGTGGTTATGAAATAAGATATCTAAATCAAAATTATAAAAAAATACCTTGTAAATTAATTGCTGAACATTTAAATAAAACAGAAAGAGCCGTTTATAATCAAGCTAGAAAACAAGGATTACAAAAGGTGATGAAAAAATGACTGATTACGAGTTAGAAATAAAAAAAATAAAAAGAATGTCTGATATGGAAATAAATGAAATGTATATTAAATATAAAAATGGAAATACAGAATTACGAAATACTTTAATCGAACAATATTCGCATCTAGTAGTTCACATTGCTAGAAAATATAATAAAATAGGTAATTCGGATATAGAAGATTTAATAAGTCAAG
>CAYJJY010000003.1:0-5844 GCA_964370615.1 uncultured Muribaculaceae bacterium | reverse complement strand
ATTATAAGAAGTCTGGATAAATATGATATTAGTAGGGGGATGAAACTAGGAACTTTTTTTTATAGTTGCCTTGAAAGAGAATATAATAATATTTATACTTTTCAAACTAGAAAAAAAAGAGACTTCAGAAATGATATAAGCTCTAATACAGTTGTTTATAGTGGTAAAGATGGTTCGGATATAAAAATTGAAGATACATTTATTGATACCAGTAAAACTTTAGAAGAATTAATTGATGATAAAGAATTATCTATTCAAATGAAAAAAATATTAAAAAAATTCACTTCTGAAGAGATAGAACTTTTAGATTTAAGATTTGGATTGTTGAATGGAAAAAGTCATACATTAACGGAAATTGGTGATTTAAAAGGTTTATCTCACGAAAGAATAAGACAAAAAGAAGGAATTTTAGTTAAAAAATTAAGACACCCAAATGTTACTAGAGTATTAAAAGATTTTATAAATTAATGGTGATTATTTAGTTTAAGAAAGTTTATATTGTAAAGAATATGTATAAAAAAATATATAAAATGAGTTGGTAAATTTTATTTAGTTAAGTAAACTGTTATTAACTGAATAGTTATAGGAGGTATTATGATTGTATCAGAAAATATAATTGGTATTAAATATGATAGTTTTTTGAATGAAGATAATAAATGTATTACTTGTGATTTTGGTATTATTTATATAAATAATATTGAGATTAAATATAAAAATGGTGATTTTTTATCAATTAAATCAGAAGTTGATAATAACGATTATTTAGTTACAGAATCAAATTTAATCAATTGGCTTTTTAATAATTTAAGTCTTGATGAGTTATTAGTTGAAATTAATGAGTTAGCTAATTTAAGACTGAAAAAAAGATTTTCTAGTTCTATATCTGTTAAATTCAATGATAATATGTTATTGAATTTAATTACCTGTAAGGGACTTTCTGATTTTATTAGTTATAATAAAATTGATGTTGAAGAACTTTTTAGTATTGTTAAACCACTTGATAAAAAAATTGATATTACTTTTTTACACAATATAAATCAGGAAAATTTTAATTACTTGATTGAAATTTTAATAAACAACAAGGTTAAATCTGATTTACTTTTTAGAATCGCATTAAGTTATAATGAAAAGAATTTTAACTTATCTGCTATAGAGGATTATTTTATAAAAAATAATGATGTTAACAATTTATTAGAATTGTACTATATTTTTAGAGTGAAAAGTATTTATATTATGAATAGAATAAAAGGTGAAAATATTGAACTTTTAACTTTGATTGTAAATAATGAATTTACTAAAAAAATAATTTATAATAGTCATTTAGAACAATTGAAAAGTATAATTGAGGAACATTGTAAAAAAAATTGAATGTTAATTATAATAATTAAATTAGCATAATAAAAGAAAACAAAGTATAAGATATAAGTTAAAAAAGATAAAGTTTTTACATATGTAGTGAAAATAACAGAAAGGATAATATGAATATTACAAAAAAGAGTGATTATGAGGAATATGTTAAATATTTTCAAGAGAATGATTTAGAAACATTTTATAGAGATTATGAATCGTTGAATTCTAATTTAAAAGAATCTCAATTTGCTGTCGAACTTATCATGCCTGAAAAATTATTTGATGACGTACTTATGAGTACCATAAAAAAATTAAGAGCAATCAATTTATTAAATGGTATAAAAGATATCGGCAGTGGCGGTTTTGATACACAACAAATGTATTTATTAAATATTATTAACAATTTAACTCCAGTAGAAATTGAACCATTATGTGAATTAATGGCTAAAGCATTCATGACTACACCTGAATTAGCAAAAATTAGAATAAAGCAATTATATTGTGGAGTTTTAGTAGTTGAAAATATAAGTTTAGAAACTAAAAAAGAAAAAATCAAACTTAAAGAAGTTAAATGATTTTGGATATATATCAAAAAAAGAGAACAAAATGTAAAAGAAAATAAAAGATGGTGAAAAACTTGTTTTTTCATGTTTGTTGAAGGATTAGAGATAGATTATGAAGAGGGATTTAAAATTTTTATGGAAACATACTTTTTCTATCATAAAATGAATGGAGATAAGATTGTTTTAACCGAACCATCATTGGAAACTGAAAAAAGAAGATAAATGTGTATGATTGATGTCTAAATAAGACTTCTTTTTTTTGTTTTATTTTATAGATTATTATTATTGTGTTATAATTTCTATAGGGAGGTTATGATTTATGCTAAAGACTATAGGTTATTTATCTGGAGTATATGATTTAATACATCATGGCCATATAAATTATTTTCAAGAAGCAAAGAAACACTGTGATTATTTAATTGTTGCAGTAAATAGTGACAGTTTAGTATATAATTATAAAAAAAGATATCCAATTAATTCTGCTGATAAAAGAATTTTTGTGTTAAATAGTATTAAATATATTGACGAAGTTGTTTTAAGAAATGATTTAGATAAATTAATAGAATATGATAAGTATAAGTTTGACATTTTATTTGTATCTGATAGCAAAAAAGAAGATTTAGAAGCTAAGAAAGTAATCGAAATATTAAAGGATAAAAAAGTTAAAGTAATTGAAATACCTTACACTAATGAAATTAGTTCTAGTATTTTATCAAAGGAAGTTAAGGAAGGAAATATATGTTAAATAAAAGTTTGATTGAAAAAGAAATAAAAAGTGGGAATATATATGTTGACAATAGTGAACAAGAAAATAATAAATTAGAAAACGGGTTAATGTTGACTTTAGGTAAAACTATAAAAGTTTCAGTTACTGAAAACAAGACTGTTAAAGATCAAGATGAATTTAAAGAAATAGAAATACCTGAGGAAGGTTATGTTTTAGATCCAAGTAAATTTTATTTAGGAAGAACAAATGAATATACCAAAACTAAAAATTTAGTTCCTCTTATTTCGGGTTTGATTGAAAATGCTACTACTGGACTTCAAGTTCATGTAACCGCTGGATTTGGTGATAATGGTTTTGAAGGAACTTGGACTTTAGAAATGAAATGTGATGAGCCAGTTAGAGTATATCCTAATCAAAATATAGGGTTTATACTTTACCATCCATTAAAAGGTAATGCTGATATTGTATATAATGGTAAATATCAAAAACAAATTGATGCAACTGAATCAAGATTTGAAAAAGAGTATACAGAAGATTCTATTGAAAAAGAAAAGAATATTTTGCACAATCATTTAACAAACAAAAAATTAAACGAAGAAACATCTTTAGATGAAGAAGTTGGTGGTGGAATTTTATCTAATGAAGAAATAAAGAAACAATTAGAACTTGGTAATATAACTATTAAAAACTTGGCAGAAAATTCATTAAACAAACCAAATAGTTGTGATATATATTTAGGAGATTCTATATATGTTTTTGATGATAGTGTTATGGAAGTCGATAGTCAAAAAGCAAAAGATTACTACAAGGAAGTAATGACAGATGATTTAAAATATTTAAGAAGAATAAACTTAACAAATAATGGTGTATTATTAAAACCAGGAACAACATATTTAGGAAGATCTAGAGAAGTAATTTCTACCAACAATGGTTTTGTACCTGTTTTATATGGTAAAACTTCTAATTCCTTACTTGGGTTGAGCATTGATTGTAATAGTGGTTTTTACCAAAGTAATTACAGTAACCCTTTACTTTTTACTATTAAATGCACAAAACCAACTGTAATTTATCCTAATATATTAATTGGTAATTTAACATTTTTTAGGAATGTTTTTGAGCATACAACAAATCATGGTATGCTTTCAGGAAATGAAATTTTAAGACAAATGCAATTAGGTAATATCATTATTGACCCTCAAGATAATATTGTTATAAATCCAAATTCAGTTAACTTGACATTAAATAAAGAATTAAGATTTATAACAGATTCAATAATTGATTTAAAAAAGAAACCTAATATGGATATACTAAATATTGATAAAAATAAGGGACTTTTATTACAACCATCTGAAATTTATGTTGCTCGTACTAATGAATTTACTGAAACTTATGGATTCGTACCATGTATAGATGGAAGAAGTTCTGTAGGTAGAAAAGGTATTAATGTACATTGTTCTGCTGGTATGGGTTCTATAGGATATAAAGGATATTGGAACTTAGGTCTAAAACCAATAGAACCAATATCAGTAGATGACTTTATGAAAATTTGTCAAATATATTATTATAGCGTTGATGGAACAATTGTAAACGAGTATAATGGGCCATTTCAAGATTTAAAAGAAAAAAGTTTAAGTAAAGTGTATACTAGACAGAGAATTAAATAATATTAAAAATCTAATATATATTGAAAGATTAACACAAAATAAATAAGTTATAATGAAAAAAATAGAGATAAACCGTTATGGTTTGGTGTTTCTAGAGCAATGAAAGTAATTACAAATGTAATATCAAATAAAATAAATTCAAAATATATATTTCCAACGAAAATCAATATGGAACAAGGGTTGATAAATAATTTGATGAAGTAGGGAGGTAAATAATTATGGATATGTATCAAAAAATAAAACAAAGAAAATAAAAAAGAGAACAAATTATAGAAGAAAACAAAAGTTGTGCATCGACTAATATAAACTGGGTAGTGGGAATTTAAAGATGAAGTGGACTAAGTTCTTATAAATAAAGGGATTGTGAGAAATGAATTTTTACACATTTAATAAATATCTAAACTGAATAATCAAAATAATAACAGATATTAATGTAGAAAGAAGATAAGATATGAAAGATAAAATAGCAATTATAGAGATTGGTAGTACAAATACTAAAATAAATATTTATAATTATAATATATTAGAAATAACTGAAAATTGTACAATCGAATTTAAAAATAATTATTATAAAAACAATAAAATTGAACAAGAAGATTTAAATAAATTATATGAAGTAATAGAAAAAGCAATGAAAATAACAAATAATGTGAAATTATATGGATGTAGCATTTTTAGAAATATAACTAGTTTTGAATTAGCAGCAATCAATAAAGAAATCTTTAAAAAGTATAACACTGTAATAGAAGTAATTACTCAGGAAGATGAAGCTAGATTTACGGCATTAGGTTGTTATGGAAATATTGAATACAAAAAAGATTTATGTATATTTATAGGTGGAGGTGGTTCTACCGAATTAATATTTATTAAAGACAAGAAAATCATTAAAGAAATGCACTTTGATTTTGGTGTAGTTGATATAACTAGAAAGTTTAATACTTTAAAAAATGATATTCCTGAATGTACATTTGAAGAAGTTAGTAATTATATCAATGAATTAATAGGTGATATTGATTTTAATAGCGATGTTTTAATTTTAGCTGGAGGAGATCATTTGTATTGGTATAATAATGCAAAATATGATTTATTAAATAATAAACTTTATTCTTCAGAAGAACAAAGATTTATGTTAACAAAAGAAATGAGCGATAATTATGATAGAGATGCTTTAGTAACTTCACTTGATAAAATAAGATGTAATAGTGATAATCCGTTATGGTTTGATGGTTCTAGAGCAATGAAAGTAATTACAAATGTTATATCAAATAAAATAAACGCAAAATATATAGTTCCAACAAAAATTAATATGGAACAAGGGTTAATAAATAATTTGATGAAGTAGGGAGGTAAATAATTATGGATATGTATCAAAAAAGAAAACAAAGAAAAGAAAAAAGAGAACAAATTATAGAAGAAAACAAAAGTTTTACTAATGTCTGTATACACTGGGTAGTGGGAATTTAAAGACTAAGTGCCTTAAACCCCTATAAATAAAGGGTTTGTGAAAAATGAGTTTTTACATATTTAGTGAGTTTGTTAT
>CAYJJY010000002.1:5207-41117 GCA_964370615.1 uncultured Muribaculaceae bacterium | reverse complement strand
TTTTTATTATTTTATAACTAAAATATTAATAGTAACAACAGCTCCAGTAATATCTTCAGCACTTAAATTGGTAATATTAAGTAAAGTGTCATTTGTAGTAGTTAAATAAAAACTACCAAATCCAACATTATAACCAGCAACAACATTTGAAGACACCAAAGGTACTGCTAAAGCTTCGTTTCCATTAACAAAAGCATTTAAAGATAAAACTTCTAAAGCAGCAGTAGTCCCACTCGCACTAACACTAATTAAATAAGTGTGATTTTCTTCTAATAAAATATTACTAGAAGGAGCAGTAAAAGTAATTAAACTACCATTTTGAGAAGTAACATCAGTAAACACAATATCACCACTACCACCAATAGTTACATTATTAGTAACAGCTGTAAAAAATTGATTTAAACCAACAATATTATTAACAATTTGACAACTTGGTTTATATTTTTCAGCTTCCTTGATTTTACACAAAGCTTTTTCTACATTAGAACAACAATTTTCATTCATAAAATCCCTCCTTTAAAATATCATATTCACATATAAAAAAAGCTAATATAATAAAAGCCTCAAAAATAGTTTAAATAAAAAAATATATATGATACAATTAATAAAGAATAGTAAATGAGGTGAATAAATGAAATTTGTAGCAGCAAAATGTCCAAATTGTGGGGCGAAAATAAAAGTTGATATAGATCAAAAAGTATACACATGTAACTATTGTCGATATGACATAATTCTAGATGATGGTACATCAATTAACGAACAACCAAACACATTAAATAAAGAAAAATTATTATTACATCAAAAAAATATTCAAAAATTAATGATGATACCAATTATAATGTTTATAACCATATTTTCGATCGTAACTATTTTTATGTTAGTTGGATTCCTAACTTTTAATGAAGTTAAAAACGAAATAATAGAACCAAGTAATAATACATTTGAAAAAGAACAATTTAATATGTTTATTGATGATGTAGGAGTATTAAATAATAGTTTAGTTAAATTTTTACTAAACGATGTTATTGAAAACTTAACAACATATGATAAAGAAATAACTATAGTCTATAATGGCACTAGCTACAGCGAAATCGCAGAAATTATGAATATTGTTGTAGAAGTAGAGTCTAATTCATTTACAAGTTATTCGGTTTTAAACGAAAAAGATAACGAAGGATATATCAATAAGATAATAATTAACAAAAACTAAAGACAACATTGTCTTTTTTTATTTAATAACAATCATTGAATATAGACAGATAAAATGATATAATAAAAAAAGGTGATATTATGATTTATTTAGATTATTCAGCAACTACTCCAGTAAATGAGGAAGTTTTAAAAACATTTTGTGATGTAACTAAAGATTTTATTGGAAATCCTAACTCGTTACACCGTTTAGGAACAGAAGCTTACAACATTATAGAACAAGCTACTAATCAAATAGCAAATATATTAAAAATAAAAAAAAGTGAAATAATTTATACATCAGGAGCATCTGAATCTAATAATTTAGTAATCAAAGGAATAGGTGAAAAATACAAAAACAGAGGTAAACATATAATAACAACCAATTTCGAACATTCTTCAATATATGGTCCGATTAGTTATTTACAAAAAAAAGGTTTCAAAGTAGATTTTGTTGATACTGATAAACATGGTCGAGTAGATATAAAACATTTAAAACAACTACTAACAGAAGAAACAATTTTAGTAAGTATTACAGCCGTAAATAGTGAAATAGGAATAATTCAACCAATTGAAGAAATTGGATTAATATTAAAAGATTATAATAAGTGTTTCTTTCACGTCGATGCTACTCAAGCCTTAGGTAAATTAAATATCGATTTAACCAATATTGATTTAGCGTCATTTACAGCTCATAAAATATATGGTCTAAAAGGAATTGGAATGTTATATAAAAAAGAAAATATAACACTAGAACCATTAATAAGTGGTGGTAAAAGTACAACAATATATAGAAGTGGAACCCCAACAACAGCCTTGATAGTTTCATTTTCTAAAGCAATTAGATTAATTGAAGAACAAAGAAATCCTCTTCATATCAAAAAATTAAATGATGAAATAAAAACTTACTTAGAAAGTTATCAAAATGTTTATATCAACAGCAATGACTACTGTGTACCTAATATTTTAAATATTAGCATAAAAGGCGTAAAACCAGAAACAATGTTACATGCCCTAGAACAACATGATATATATATATCAACTCAAACAGCATGTTCAAAAGGTGGAATGTCGAAATCAGTATATGCCCTTACAAATGATGAACAAAGAGCAAAAACGAGTATCAGAATTAGTTTATCTCATTTAACAACAATAAAAGAAATAGAAATATTTAAACAAAGTTTTAAAAAATGTTACCAACAATTAATAAAGGAGTGATTAAGTGAAGTTAATTAGAATCAGTGCTATTTGGTGTGGATCATGTATAATTATGAGACCAAGAATAGATGAAATTATAAAAAAATATAACTTAGAATCAATAGAATATGATTATGACTTTGATGATGAAGTAAGTAATTATAATATAGGTGATAAGTTACCAGTATTTATACTAGAAAAAGAAGGTACAGAAATAACTAGAATAGTAGGCGAAAAAACAACAGAGGAAATCGAAAAAATAATAGGTGAGAGCATATGAAAAAGATATTAGTATTATTAGCATTTTTACTTTTTATTCCTACAATAAATGCTAAGGAAATAGATTTATACTTTTTCTATTCTGAAACATGTACCCATTGCCAAGCTGAAAAAGAATGGTTAGATGAGACTTATGGTCAAGATGAAGACATAAACATAATAATGCTAGAATCTGTTAATAATAAAGAAAATAGTACCTTATTAGAAAATGTATTAGATAATTTAAAAATCAATTCAGTCTTAGTACCATCAACAATTATAGGAACAACAGGTATCCAAGGATTCGGAGAAACTCAAAAAAACCAAATCACCAAAGCAATTGAAAAATATCAAAGTGAAGAATACGTTGATATAGTTGACGTAACCAAAAATAATTTAGATGTAAGTTATGAAATAAATCCTCCAGAAGGCGAGTTTATTTTACCATTTGTAGGAACAATAAACCCTAAAGATATATCATTACCTCTAGTAGCAGCAACAATTGGATTTATCGATGGATTTAATCCTTGTGCTATGTGGGTATTAATCTTTTTAATATCAATGTTATTTAATATGAAAAATAGAAAAAAGATGTGGATTATTGGAGTTACTTTTTTAACATCATCAGCTATTATTTACTTACTAGCAATGCTATCAGTATTACAAATAAGCATTTTCTTTCAATCAAGTAATATTTTCAGAATCGCAATTGGTCTTTTTGCTTTAATAGGAGCTTATATAAATTTAAGTTCTTATATCAAAGAAAGAAAAGAAGCAGATGGCTGTAAAATTGTCGATGATAAAAAAAGAAAAACTTTACTTAAAAAAATGAAAAATATAATTTCAACCATAGATGATGATAAACCAATATTTAAAGATAAAAAATTTATTACAACTTTAATAGCAATTATAGGATTAGCAGCATCAGTAAATATTGTTGAATTAGCATGTACAAGTGGTTTACCAGCTATATTTACTCAAATATTAGCCCTAAATGATTTAACATTCATGCAATCACTAATGTATTCACTAATTTATATGTTCTTCTTCTTAATAGACGATTTACTAGTATTCTTTATAGCCATGACAACTTTAAAAATATCAGGAATATCTACAAAATATAATAAATTATCACATTTAATCGGGGGCATAATTATGGTTTTAATAGGAATATTAATGATATTTAAACCAGAATGGATTATGTTTAACTTTGTATAATAAAATATTTTTAGAAACAATAAATAATTTAAGTAATAAACCAAATTTATTACTACACAGTTGTTGTGCCCCATGCAGTAGCTATGTAATCAATTATTTAAAAAATTATTTTAATGTCACTGTAATTTTTTACAACCCAAATATTGAACCACTAGAAGAATATGAAAAAAGAAAGCAAGAACAAATAAAGTTATGTCGATTATTAAATATTAAAATAATAGATTCAGATTATGATAATGAATTATATCGTGATAAAATAAAAGGACTAGAAAATGAAAAAGAAGGCTTTAAAAGATGTGAAGTTTGCTTTAAAATAAGGTTAGAAAAAGTAGCCGAAAAAAGTCAAGAATATGATTATTTTGCTACAACATTAACAGTAAGTCCTCATAAAAATTCAACTATGATTAATGAACTAGGTAAACAAATATCAAAGAAATTTTTAGTAAGTGATTTTAAAAAAAATGAAGGCTATAAAAAAAGTATCCAATATAGTAAAGAATATGATTTATATCGTCAAGATTATTGCGGTTGCCTTTTTTCACAAAAACATAATTAATAAGTAATTATAATATATTTAATAAAGGGGGATTTATGTTAACAGTAATAATTTTAGGAATAATTCAAGGAATAGCTGAATTTTTGCCAATATCATCATCAGCGCACTTAATACTAGTCAGAGATATTTTTGGACTTACAATCGATTCAACAATTGAACTAACATTTGATTTAGCGCTACATTTTGGAACACTTTTAGCAATCGGTATTTACTTTTTCAAAGACCTATGGAAAATAGGATTTGAAGGACTAACTAAAGGAACAAAAACTAAACATGGTAAAGTATTTTGGTATTTAATATTAGCTACCATACCAGCAGGTATTATTGGAATAGCTTTCGAAGATGTTGTAGATAACTTTTTTAGAGAACAAACATTAATTATTGCCTTAGCCTTAATATTTGTAGGTGTTTTACTATATTTTGCAGATAAAATAAATAAACAAGAAAAAACAATAGAAACCATCAAATGGTATCATGCTTTAATTATTGGTTGTGCTCAAGTATTAGCTTTAATACCAGGATTTTCAAGAAGTGGAACTACTATAACAGCAGCCAGATTTCTAAAAATGAATAGAGAAGAAAGTGCGAAATTTTCATTTTACTTAGCTGTACCAGTAGTAGGTGGAGCAACATTATATTCAATTATAAAACCAGGTACCTTAGATTTAATTATTAATAACTTACCAACATTTGGACTAGGGATACTAATTTCATTTATAACAGGATACTTCTGTATTGCCTTTTTACTACAATACATTAAAAAACACGATTTTAAAATATTTATGATTTATCGTATCATTATTGGAATAGCTATAATATTATGGTTGTTTATATGAAAAAGGAATTACTATCCTTTTTTTTATTACATAAAATTAAAAAAGGAGAATTTTATGAATTTTGAAAACAAAAAAATATTAATATTAGGAAATGGTAAATCAGGATTTGCAGTAGCGCAACTATTAGCTTCAAAAAATAATAACCTAATCATAACTGACAAAAAGACTAACGAAGAAAAAGAACAACAACTAGCTAATTTAAATATAAAATCAATAATATGTGATAATCAAGAAACACTATTAGATGAAAGTTTCGATTATGTTATAAAAAGCCCTGGTATCCCTGATGATACTGAAGTAATAAAAAAAGCTAAACAATTAAATATTACTATCACTAATGAATTGGAAGTCGCATATCACTTTTTACCCAAAGTAAAAATTATTGGGATTACCGGCTCAAATGGAAAAACAACCACAACACAATTAATATATGAAATATTAAAAGAAGTACATTCAAATGTTCATATAGGTGGAAATATCGGAATTCCATTATCGCAAATAGTTAATAAAATAAAAGAAAATGACATATTAATTCTAGAATTATCAGCTCACCAATTAAGTAATCTTCTTAAATTTAAAATCGACATAGCTATTATTACTAACATAACAGAAACTCATTTAGAACATTTTAAAACTTATGAAAATTATGTAAATAGTAAAAAAAGAATTTTAAAAGATTGCGAATTAGTAGTTACTAATGCTAATAATAAAGAATGTTTAAATATAACCCAAAATTATAAAAGAATATTATTTGATATCAAAAATATGAATAATATATATTTAAATCAGTTCATAATTTATAATAATGAACCAATTATAAATCAAAAAGATATTGTCTTGAAAGGAAACCATAATATAGAAAATATAATGGCAGCAGTCGGTTTAGCGAAATATCTTCACATCAATAATGAAGTGATATTTCATGTTTTAAGTAAGTTTAAAGGAGTAGAACACCGATTAGAATATGTAGAAAATATAAAAGATATTAGTATATATAATGATTCAAAATCAACTAATATTGAGGCAACCAAAAAAGCTATTGAATCACTAGAAAATCCAATAATTTTATTATTAGGAGGAAAAGATAATAACCAAAATTATGAAAAATTAAATAAATTTACTCAAAAAATAAAATGTATAATAGCATTTGGTGAAAGTAAGGAAAAAATATTTAAATATGCTAACAAGCATTCGATACCATGTTTTTTAGGTGAAAATTTAAAAAAAAGCACCAAAAAATCTTTTGATTATGCTAGTAAAGGTGATATAATATTATTAAGTCCAGCAGGTTCTTCAATAGACCAATACCAAAACTTTGAAAAAAGAGGTGAGGACTTCAAAAATATTATAAAGGAGATAAAAGATGAAAATAAGAGATATTAAAGCAAGAGAAGTATTAGATTCACGTGGAAATCCAACAGTTGAAGTAGATGTTATCTTAGAAGATAATACCTTAGGAAGAGCAATAGTACCTTCAGGAGCATCAACAGGAGAAAGAGAAGCTTTAGAACTAAGAGATAACGATAGTCGTTATTTAGGTAAAGGTGTTTTAAAAGCAGTGGAAAATGTAAATACACATTTAAAAGACTTAATCGTTGGAATGAATGTATATGAACAAAAAGAAATCGATTACAAAATGATTGAAGCCGATGGAACAAAAAACAAAGAAAAATTCGGTGCTAATGCGATGTTAGGTGTTTCAATGGCTGCTATGAAAGCAGCAGCATTAAGTAAAAAAATGCCACTTTATAAATATATTGGAGAAGGAAAAACATTACCAGTACCGATGATGAATATTATAAATGGAGGAGCTCACGCTGATAATAAGTTAGACTTCCAAGAATTTATGATTATTCCACAAGCAGACTCAGTAAAAGAAAGAGTTAGAATTGGGGCTGAAGTATTCCATGCCTTAAAATCAGTTTTAAAAGCAAAAGGATATAATACGGCAGTAGGAGATGAAGGTGGATTCGCACCAAATCTAGGTTCAAATGAAGAAGGTTTCACTTTAATCATTGAAGCAATTACAAAGGCAGGATATACTGCAGGCAAAGATGTATTCTTAGGAATAGATGTTGCAGCATCGGAATTTTATAAAGAAGGTCAATACGTTTTAGAAGGTGAAAATAGAAGTCTAACAACAGAACAATTAGTAGATTTCTATGTTGAATTAGTTGAAAAATATCCAATTATTTCAATCGAAGATCCAGTAGACGAAAACGATTGGGATGGATTTAAATTAATGACTGAAAAACTAGGAGATAAAATCCAATTAGTAGGAGATGATTTATTTGTTACTAATAAAGAGTGCTTACAACAAGGTATCGATTTAAAAGCAGGAAATGCTATTTTATTAAAAGTTAATCAAATTGGAACAATCACTGAAACTTTAGAAACAATTGAATTAGCCAAAGCAAATAACTATAAAACAGTTATATCACACCGTTCAGGTGAAACAGAAGATACAACAATAGCAGATTTAGCAGTCGGATTAGATTTAGGACAAATTAAAACAGGTTCGTTATCTCGTTCCGATCGTGTTGCGAAATACAATCAATTAATTAGAATAGAAGAAGAATTATCATAATTCTTTTTTTGTTGTCAAAAATTAAAAAACATGATAAAATATAACCAAAAAGAGGTATGTATGAAATCAATAACTATGTTACAATACGAAATGTTAATGGAAAATAAGGACTATCAAAAAGCTTTACAATTTTTAGATAGTAAAATAACTGGATTTTGTACAGATGATTATGTATATAAAAAATTAGATATTTATTTAGAATATACAAAACAATATGACAAATTACTAGAAACATTAGAAGAGGTTATTATACAAAATGAAAAATACGAATTTTATAAAATAAAAGTATTATTCGCCCTAGGACGTTATGATGAAATTCTAAAAAATGAATTTATTAATTCGAAAAAGTATCATAAAGAGCTAAAAATTATTCAAGCAAAAATATATATTGCTAAGCACGATTATCAAAAAGCGTTAAAGATTGTTAACACCATGGAATGTAAAAGTAAAGAAGTCATTAGATTAAAATCAGATATTCTGTCTTTGCAAATGCAATATGACGAAGCTATAAAAGTATTAAATCAAAACGAGCCAAGTAATTTGTTAAGAGCAATTTTAATTTATTATAAATCTGATAATAAAGAAAAAGCACGAAAACTTTTTTTAGAAAACGAATCTAAATTCTTAAACCTTAATGATTATCACAAAATTAAAACAATGGTAATTGAAGAAACAAAGCCAGAAAATGAATTATGTTATTTTTCCAATTTATTAGAAAATTATGATGAAAGGAAGGTACATAATCATATAAAAAATCATTATGAAAAAAATGATACAAAACAAATTCACGGTATCTTTAATTCTAATTTAGAAATACAACACTGTATTGATTATTGTAAAGAGAAAATTAAAAACTTAACTATTTATAATTTTAATTATACCGATGAATATATAGTAGAATTTCCAAGGCATATAGGAACAGTTACATCTATCAATACAAATAAAGTAAAAGTTGTAACTTTAGTTAATTCTGATAAAATAGTTTCAATCTATCCAATAATATCACATTACAAATAAAAGCATGAAAATGTTTTTTTTAATAATGTAAAATATATTCAATACTGTTATAATTATATAAGAATGGAAGAGAAGTATAAATGAAAAAAATTCTAATTTTATAAATTTTAATTATAACAGTAGGGTGTGGAAGTACACAAGATACACCAGAAGTACAACCACAACAAACATTCATGAATCAACAACCAGAAGTACAACCACAACTAGCTACAGCAAATAAAAAACAATGTTCAAAATGTGGAACAGCTTTAGGGGAAAACGTTGTAATTTGTCCGGTTTGCGGTCAATTTATGTAATAAATGATTAAAGTATAAAGCATGAAAGTGCTTTTTTTTATTATATATTTATGTTATAATTATTAAAGGTAGAAGGTGAATACATGGCAAAGAAAAAAATTAGAAAAGAAGAAAAAAAAGATTCTGGAATTAAAACCGAATTAATCGGAATGTCCCTAGTATTAATTACGATAATAGGATTATGTCGTTTTGGAATTTTAGGTAGTATTATAGATGGTTTTGCAGCATTTTTAGTTGGGACCTTATGGGCAGTGTTACTAATATTAGTAGGTTTAATTGGATTTTACATGATTGTAAAAAGAAAGTCATTTGATTTATTGACAACTAAACTATTTGGATTATATATTATGACAATCGGAATATTAAGTTTGTTTCATCTAGGATACATCACCAACTTAAATACTGAAGGAATTGTAGATTACGGTCCAATAATTGAAGAAACTTTTAATAATTTAAACAATTTTTTAGATGGAACAAGTGATGTTCAAGGTGGAGGAATGATAGGAGCATTAGCTTCTGTAACTTTAGCCAAAGGATTAACAATTCTAGGAGCACAAGTGGTTAGTATCGTAATAATAATTGTAGGATTAATAATATTAACAGGAATTACATTATATGATATTATTAAAATGTTAAAACATAATACAGTAAAAACAATAAACACATTAAAACCACAGAAAAAAATAGATGTTAAAAAAATCGAAGATGACTATGAGAATGATAATAAAGTTGTTGTTTCATCAATGGAAGAAGTTATAAAATATCAAGAACCAGAAATCAACATGCATGAAGTAAAACAAACTCATGAAATAAATACTCATGATGATATTGAAACAATAGAACTTGAAGATATTATCAATGATAATGGTAAAAAACCATATGTTTTACCAAAAATAGACTTACTTGTAAAAAATACACAAAACAACAGTAAAGAAAATCAATCAGTTATAAAAGATGTAGTAGAATTACTACAAAGTGTCTTAAATGACTTTGGAATTCAAGGAAAAGTCGTAGCTATAAATATAGGACCAGCAGTAACTCAATATGAGCTAGAAATAAAAGCTGGGACTAAGCTAAGTAAAATAGTAAGTTTAGATAAAGAGTTAGCTCTAGCTTTAGCAGCTAAATCAGTAAATATTCAAGCTCCAATTCCTGGTAAAAAAACAGTTGGAGTTGAAATACCAAATAAAAAAGTAACACCAGTAAGTGTTAGAGAAATATTAGAAACTGTACCAAAAACAATGTCAGATTCAAAACTTCTAGTAACTTTAGGAAAAGACATCATGGGAAAACCAATTTATTGTGAAATAAATAAAACTCCACATTTACTAGTAGCCGGTTCAACCGGAAGTGGTAAATCAGTCTGTATAAACAGTATGTTAATATCATTACTAATGAGAAGTAAACCAGATGAAGTTAAACTAGTTTTAGTAGATCCTAAAAAAGTAGAACTTTCAATGTACAACGGAGTTCCACATCTACTAACGCCAGTAGTAACAGACCCTAAAAAAGCTAACGAAGTACTTAAAAAAATAGTGGTCGAAATGGAAAATAGATATGAACTGTTTGAAAGAAGTGGAACTAAAAACATTGCAGGTTATAATGCATATTTACAAAAGAAAAATAATGATAAATTATTACCATATATTGTTGTAATTATAGACGAATTAGCCGACTTAATGCTAGTAGCAGCTAAAGAAGTCGAAGAATCAATCATGCGAATTACACAAATGGCTAGAGCAGCAGGAATTCATTTAATAGTCGCAACCCAAAGACCATCAACAGATGTAATCACAGGAGTTGTAAAAGCAAATATTCCTTCTAGAATATCATTTGCAGTATCATCAAGTATAGATTCAAGAACAATATTAGATAAAACTGGAGCTGAAAAACTCCTAGGAAAAGGTGATATGTTATTCATGCCTCAAGGCGAAAATGTAGCCATAAGGGTGCAAGGAACATTCATATCAGATGAAGAAATAAAAGAAGTTGTTGATTATACAGTAAAACAACAAATCGCACAATATGATGAAACATATAATATGAGTGCACCAACATCAACAAATTCAAACAACAATGAAGCAGATGAAGAACCATTGTATAATGAAATAGTTGAATTTGTAGTAACATCTAAAAAAGCATCAGCTTCACTTTTACAAAGAAGATTTAGATTAGGATACAATCGAGCAGCCAGAGCAATTGATTTATTAGAACAAAGAGGAATTATAGGACCATCAAACGGTTCAAAACCAAGAGAGGTTTTAATACAATTAGAAAGCGAGTAAAAAATATGAAAAAAGCATTTACATTAGTAGAATTATTAGCAGTTATAATAATTTTAGGAATTATCCTAGCAGTAATAGTTCCAATAGTAAATAAAACTATTATAACTTCACAACAATCAGCTTATGACATGCAAGTAGATACATTATTAGATCATGCAGTAAAATATGCCTCACAATACTCATTAGGTTTTAGTAGTGCAAAAAAAACACTACAGTTTCAAGACTTAAAAGAGGTTGGAATTATAACCGAACTTCCTTCAAATCCTATGACAGGCGATGTGTTAGAAGGATGTATTTTATATTCATGGGAAGTAACTATGAAACAATATCAATTCGAATACTCAGAAAGTTGCCAAGTTCCATCTTATGCAATGCTAAGTGCCGATAATTTTCAAAAACAAATAGGAGATTATCGTGAAAAAATAACACATATAAACTTTTACTCAACAAAATCAACTGAATTTGAAACTGCAGCTATAAAATGGGATTTCTCATTAGAAGGAAATCATAGTGTTGTTGGATATATTATTGAAAAAGAGGAACAAGTAATTTTAAATATTGAAACAGATGGAATTATTTCTGCTTTTCCTATTCAAGGTGGTGTTTGCAATGCAACTCAAAACAAATCAATGTTTTGCAATTTTATCAAACTTGAAGAAATAAATTTTAATGAAGTTTATGACACATCACATGTTACAGATATGTCAAGTATGTTCAGTAATACCATTAGTTTAGAAAAAGTAGACTTAATAAATATAAAAACTGACAATGTTACTAATATGGCCCAAATGTTTTACAATGCTAGTAGTTTAACTGATATAGATTTAAGTAATTTCAATACTAGTAATGTAGTTAACTTAACAGCTATGTTTTATAATGCAAGTAGTTTAACAAACCTAGATGTTAGTAGTTTTGATACCAGTAATGTTACTGAAATGTACTTTACATTTGGTTATTTAAATGTTACAGAATTAGATTTATCTAATTTTAACACAAGTAAAGTAGTTAATATGGCTCACTTATTTGGAGCTTCAAAAAATTTAATTAACATCAATTTAAGTAGTTTTGATACTAGTAATGTTAAATACATGCATGGAATGTTTCATACTGTTTCCAGTATTGAAACAATAGATTTGACTAATTTTAATACCTCAAATGTCATTACCATGTATAAAATGTTCGCTGAAGCCACAAGTTTAAAAAAGTTGGATTTAAGTAGTTTTGATTTGAGTAACGTAGAAGATATGGAAGAAATGTTTTTTGAAACAATAAACTTAACAGAAGCCTATGCCAAAACACAATTAGAAGTAGAAAAGTTTAATTCCAGTTCCAATAAAGCAAGTAATGTTAATTTTATAGTAAAACCTTAAAGAAGAAGAGATTCTTCTTTTTTAATACTTTGTCGTATAAAAAGACAAAAAATACTCCATTATCTACATATAATAAAGATATAGGAGGAATAAAATGTTTGGAAATTTTACAGAAGAAGCTAGAAAAGTACTTTTAATAGCTAAAGAAGAAATGCTTAATTTAAAACACCCATATGTCGGAAGTGAACACCTTGTTTTAGCAGTATTAAAAAATAATAATGAACTAACCAAATCATTGAAAAAATATCACTTAACATACGAAAATTTTAAAAACAAATTAATAGAAATAGTAGGAATAGGAAGTAAAAAAAGTGAATGGTTTTTATATACACCATTATTAAAAAGAGTTATGGAAAACTCAATAATAGATAGTAAAGAAGAAAAAAAAGAAGTAGGTATTTCTAATTTGTTTTACAATATCTTGGAAGAAGGCGAAGGAATAGCAGTAAGAATAATTATCAGTATGGGAATAAATATAGATGAATTGTACACTGAATTCAATCCTCAAAATAAAGTTAAAAAATCAAAAAAACTAATAATAGAAGAATTAGGAATTAACCTAACTAAACAAGCAGAGAAACAACTATTAGATCCAGTAATTGGTAGAGATAAAGAAGTAAAAAGATTATTAGAAATATTATGTCGTCGAACTAAAAACAACCCCATCTTGATAGGTGAAGCAGGAGTCGGAAAAACCGCAATAGTAGAACATTTAAGTCAGTTAATAGTAAACGACGAAGTTCCAAATCATTTAAAAAATAAAAAGATATATAATTTAGATATGGCCTCACTAGTAGCAGGAACAAAATACCGTGGTGAGTTTGAAGAAAGAATCAGAAAAATTTTAAAAGAAGTTGAAGAAAACGATGATATAATAGTTTTTATTGATGAAATACACACACTAGTAGGAGCAGGTGGCGCTGAAGGAGCAATAGACGCCTCAAACATATTTAAACCAGCCTTAGCACGAAATAAACTTAGATGTATAGGAGCAACCACAGTCGAAGAATACAAAAAATTCATTGAAACTGATAAAGCCTTAGAACGAAGATTTCAAAAAGTTCATATCGAAATACCAACAAAGGAAACCGTTAAAGAAATACTATTGAAAATAAAACCAATTTATGAGGATTATCACAAAGTTATAATAGAAGAAAATATAATAGATAAAATAATAAATTTAAGTGAAAAATACATAAAAGATCGCAACCAACCTGATAAATCAATTGATATATTAGATGAAGTATGTTCTAAAACAAGTTTAAAAGAAACTAAAACAGAAAAAATATATAATGAACTAACACAACAATTAAAAGAAACAATCAAAACTAAAAAAGCTTATATTAGTAAAAACCAATTTATACAAGCAAAAGTACTAAAAAATAAAGAAAATGAACTATCTAATAAAATAAACACCTTAGAACTTCAAATGTGTAACAATAAAAAAAGAATCGTCACTGAAGCCGATATCGCTGAAGTTATATATTCAAGAACTAAAATTCCAATATATGAAATTTTAAATGATTATAAAAGTTTTTTAAAAATAAATAAAACATTAGGTCAAACAATTATAGGACAAGAAAAAGCAATTGAAAAACTAACCAATATATCAAAAAAAATAAAACTAGGGTATAAAGATGACAACAAACCATACTCTTTATTATTTGCAGGACCAAGCGGTGTTGGTAAAACGGAACTAGCTAAGCAATTCGGTAATATCTTAGTGGGAAAAAACATCATTAAATTAGATATGTCAGAATTTAGTGAAAGTCATTCAGTCTCTAAATTTATTGGTTCACCTCCAGGATATATTGGCTATAATGATAATAAAAACATCTTAGATGAAATAAGACAAAATCCTTTCTCAGTATTGATACTAGATGAAATAGAATCAGCACATCAATCGATAATTAACCTTTTATATCAAATTTTAGATGAAGGACATTTAAAAAATTCAAATGGTAAAGAAATATATTTTAACAATACAATCATTATAATGACATCTAATGTTGGATATCACAAAAATGAAGTTGGATTTAGTACCACCAACATTAAAAATACTAAATTGAAAGAACATTTTTCAATTCCATTTTTAAATAGGATCGACGAAACAATATTCTTCACCCCTCTAACACAAGAAAATATTAAAATAATCATTACAAAAAATTTAAATGAACTAATAAAAAAATATAAAGAAAAAAATATCATAATAAAAATAAACAAGCAATTAATAGAAAAAATTATAGCATTAACTGAGTACGAACAATATGGAGCTAGAAAAATAAATAAAATTATAAAAAATCAAATAGAAAACTACATAATTGATGAAATTATCCTAAATAAAAATGAAATTAATATAAAAAAAGAAATTCTTGTATAAGAATTTTTTTAATTGCATCAAACAATATCAAACATTGACTTATTGTCTAAAATATAATAAAATATTTATAGAATAAAGAAGGTGTTAATATGAATAAAACAAAAGTAATAGCAACAGTAGGACCAGCCACAAGTAGTAAAGAAATGTTAAGAAAATTAATCAAAAATGGTGTTGATGTAATAAGAATAAATACTAGTCATGCTAATTTAGAATTTTGTGAGGAAATTATAAAAAAAGTTGACGAAATTAACAAAGAATTAACCCTAAATGTAGCAATAATGCTAGATTTAAAAGGACCACTAATTAGAACAGGAAAGTTTTTAAATGATAAAGCCTTTTACAAAAAAGGAGAAAAAATAAGAATCTATAACACTCCAGTATTAGGCGATAACACAAAATTTTGTGTTGATTATAATGAATTAACAGAAATAAGAGTTAATCAAATAATAAAAGCAAATGATGGACATGTTGAATTTATAGTTGAATCAAGAGGCGAAGATTACTTAGTATGTGAAGTATTAAAAGAAGGTATTTTAAGCAATTACAAAAGTATAAATATCCCGGATTTTAAAATAAAAAAAGATTTTTTATCAAAAGAAGATAGAGAAACAGTCATCTTTGCTGCTAATCATGATGTCGACTTTTTAGCGCTTTCATTTGTAAGAAGTACTGATGATGTTCTAGATATAAGTGACTTATTAATTAACTTAGGAAATGATCACATCGGAATCATATCAAAAATAGAAAATGCTTGGGCCTTAGATGATATTGATAAAATAATTAAAGTATCAGATGGAATAATGATTGCCAGAGGAGATTTAGGAGTAGAACTACCAGTAGAAAAAATACCAGGAATTCAAAAAAAAGTAATTAAAAAATGTCACATCGAAGGTAAGATAAGCATAGTAGCAACAGAGCTTCTAAGTAATATGACTGAAAGTAACTATCCAACCAGAGCTGAAGTTAGTGATGTCGCAAATGCTATTTTAGACGGAGCTGACGCTGTAATGTTATCAGGTGAAACAACAATTGGAAAATATCCATTAGAAACATTACAAACAATGGAGCGCATAATAAAATCAGCAGAGTTAGATATTGATTACGAACAACTAGCTGAAATAGCATACAAAAGTGAAGAAAAATCAACAACAGGAAGTATCGCCTATGCAGCTGCAAATTGCGGAAGTAGTTTAAATTGTAAAGCTATATTCACACCAACTAATAGTGGATTTACTGCTAGAAAAATAAGTCGTTTTAGACCATCATGTCCAATAATAGCTATCAGTCCAAATGAAAAAACAGTAAAATCATTAGCGCTAAATTTTGGTGTTTGTGCATACCATATCAATGAATTAAAAACAATGGATTCTATTATAGAAAAAAGTAAAAAATACTCAATTGCCGTTTTAAACTTAACCAAAGGAGATAAAATTTTAATAACAGGTGGTTATCCATTTAAAAAAGTTAAATACACAAATTTTATGCAAATAGATGAAATATAAAAGGGGGATAATATGTATAGTTTAGGTGAACATTTCAATGTAATCCAAGATAAAAGTATCAATCAAGACTGCGTATTCAAAGGTGCAAAATATAGATTTACAGTATTATCTAAAGGGCTAATAAGAATTGAATATAATGAAAACGGTTTTTTTAATGATGAATTAACTAAAAATGTCATTAATAGAAATTTCATGAAACCAGAATTTAGTGTTAAAGAAGATAAAAACTATTTAGAAATAAAAAGTGACCATTTCCACTTAACATATCAAAAAGAAAAAGATGCTACTAAAGGTAAAAATTTAAAAATAAAATTAGGAAATAAAGAAAATTTTTGGGTATATAATCACATTGAAGCTAAAAATTATCCAACCTTTACCGATTTAAAAAATCAAACAAAAAGCTTATACTCATTTGATGGATTCGTAACAATCGATGATACAAATTCAGAAATATTAAAAGAAAATGGAACTTATGAACCAAGAAATAATACAGGAATTGATATTTATTTATTTGTTTATTTAAATAATTTCCAAAGTTGTTTATTTGATTACTTTAGTTTAACAGGATTTCCACCATTAATCCCAAGATTTACTTTTGGAAATTGGTGGAATAAAAATGAAGCATATAATGACACTGAATTAAAACAATTAATTGATAACTTCGAAGTAAATAAAATTCCACTATCAGTAGTTTTACTTGATAAAGATTGGCATGTAAGAAAACATGATAAAAAAAATCATTTAAAAACAGGATTTACATTCGATAAAGATTTATTTACATCACCATCAGGAATGATTAATTATATGCATCAAAAAAACCTCCGAGTTGGCTTAAGTGTTAATCCAACTGAAGGTTTTCATGAAATAGATGAAAGTTTTGAAAAAGCAAAAAATTATTTAGAAGTTGATGAAAAAGGGATAATACCATATAATGTTTTAGACCCAAAATGGGTAGATGTCTATTTAAAACTATTTATCCATCCACTAGATGCTCTAGGAGTAGATTTTTACTTTGTAGACGTTGAAAAAAACGATTACCACACATATCTTCTTAAGTATTATCACTTTCAAGATATGAATAGAAATTACAAAAGAAGACCAATGGTTATGGGCTATTATGCTGACAGTTTACAACACAAATATCCAGTAACTTATATGGGGAAAAGTCAAGTAAGTTGGGACTCTTTAAAAGAAATACCATTCATTAACATGAATGCCACAAATATTGGTAATTGCTATTATTCCCACGATATTGGAGGATACCATAAAGGAATAGAAGATAATGAATTATATATCAGATATGTTCAATTAGGAGTATTCTCACCAATCTTAAAGTTTGGTTCAGACAAAAGTAAATACTATAAAAGAGAACCATGGCGTTGGAGTATAAAAACATTTGGTATAGCAAGAGATTATTTAACCTTAAGACACAAATTAATCCCATATCTTTATAATGAAGCTTACCGATATCACAAATCAGGAGTCCCACTGGTAAAACCATTGTTTTATACAAACCCTGAAATGTATGACGATGTTATATTTAGAAATGAATATTACTTTGGTTCACAATTATTTGTCACACCAATTGTAAAGAAAAAAGATCATATCATGAATAGAGTAGTGCATAGATTCTATTTACCTCAAGGAGTATGGTACGACTTCTTTACAGGAAAAAAATTCATCGGTAATAACACATATACATCGTTTTTTAAAGATCAAAATTATCCAGTATTTGCCCATATAGGAAGTATTATTCCTATGGCAATTGATAATGAAGTTAACCCAGTTAACCCACCAAAAAATTTAGAAATACAATTCTTTCCAGGGAAAAGTAACGAGTTGTTATTTTATGAAGATGATGGAGTATCTAGTCTATATAAAAAAGGATTTTATTTAAAAACAAAAATTGATTATAACTATTTACCAAATAATTATACAGTTATAATAAAAGCTGAAGAAGGTAAAAAAGGCATAATTCCAGATAATAGAAATTATAGATTAGTATTTAGAAATGTAAAACAAGCAAGTGATGTCATTGTCTACGAAGGAAAACACAAAATTGATTCCGAAAGTTATGTTGAAGGAAATGATTTTGTTGTTGAAGTAAATAATGTTAGTACCATCGATCAATTAACAGTAAACTGTAAAGGACAAGACATTGAAATAGATGCTACTAGAGTAATTAACGAGGATATTAAAGAAATATTAGGGGATTTACAAATTGAAACTCTAATGAAAGAAAAAATTGATGCTATAATCTTTAGTGAATTACCAATTAAGAAAAAAAGAATTGAAATCAGAAGATTACAAAGTCAAAAACTAGATCGAAAATTCGTAAAATTATTTTTAAACTTACTAGAATATATTGGACAAATTTAAAACTATCGAAAGATAGTTTTTTTGTAATTATTAGCTTATTTTATTGCCTATAAATATTTATAGGGCTATCTATTTTTTTTATTTTAACCCAAGAAAGAGAATTATATTCACCATCTAATAAATCATTTATAGAACTACACACATCATCAATATTATTCGGTCTATTTTTGATTTCTTCTAATCGAAGCAATTCTTTTAAAGCATTTTCTTTTTTTAGAATACTTTTTATACTTGGAGGACTACCAAAACGAATTTGATTATCGTAGGTTTTATTGTATGGATATTCTAGTGGTTTATCAATTATACTTTGCAAAGCACTTATTTCATCATCAGAAACAGCCTCAGTATTAGTTATTACTGTAGTTATACTAGGGTTACTATTTAAATCAATCTTAAGAATTTTACTATGTAGTAAAGATACCTCAAGCAGATTTTCATTGTACTTTAAAAGTAAATCTTGATTATTATTTAAAGTTTTTAATAATCTAATTGTTCGATGAATTAAATTATAATTTGCTATTTCTTTATACCAATCATCTTCACTAAAAAAATTATTAATTTCACTATTTGATAAAATAGGCAATTCTAGTTTAACACCTGAAGTTAAATAACAAATTACAGTAGGACTTAAATATAATTTTAAGTTTGCTATTTTGCCTAAGAGTGATTTTTCTTTCACCTCATCATTTGAATAATTACTAAGAGTTGATTCATGATAAGAAACTGATTTCGCTATACTTTCAATAAATAATTTTGTCATAATTAATTCTCCTTTTTTTTATTATAACACAAATCAATTAACCAATAAAAAAAACATCAATAGATGTTTAAATAAATAATTAATGAACCACTAAATAAAACGATAAAAGAAATAATCATAAATAATAAGGTTTTAGAATAACCAAAAGGAGTTATCATATTATTTTTATCTAATTTAGTTATAATTGGATGTAATCTAAAAAAATAACTAGCTATTGAAAATATCATCGCAATAACAGCTCCTATTTTCATCTCATCATTTCCAATTATCATAATAGCACCTAATAAAAAGATAAAAATCAACTTAGTACCAGCCACCCAATTAACCATATATTTAGTAAATAAATTATTATTTTCATCATTTTTAGATAAATGATAATGATTGAAAATAGCTACACCATTTCCAAATCTACAATCGGGAAAGAAATATAAAATAATTACATTTGCTAACTCCATTGCCATAAATATTAAAATTGCTACATCTAAAATTGTCATATACTCACCATAAACATTATAACATAAAAAAACAAAATAAAAACTTAAAAGTTATCATTTTGTTAATTTTTATTGTTTTTAAAAATCTCATAATTTTTATCTAAAACTTTCTTTAAACTAAAATAATAATCATCGTTTAAAGGGACAAATAAATAAGCCTCATCTTTAAACTCTTTGCAGTTATATTTTTCTTCACCAAAGTAATTTAAAGCGTAATTATCTATATAAGCAGGAAATCCATTAGGATCATCAAAGATAAAGAAAAAATCTGTAAAATTTTTACCTTCGTCATTAAACATATAATAAGTTAAATCACCAATTAGAGATTCATGAAAAAAGTTTCTAAATGCAATTAAATCATTGATATCAATCTTTAAACAAGAATTTTTAAAATTATCATTTAGTAAATTATTTTCAAAACACCAACGTAAATAAATAACTAAGTGATTACAAGCATTTAATAAATCAGTATCCAAATTCAGTTCTTTGATTTTATCTGCATGATTATAAGCACAATCAATTACATTTTCAAAATAAATATCAAAAGCATTTTTACGCTTCAAATCAACAACTGAACTAACATAAGGCATAAAACTAAATAAAGCATCAGCGCCATACTCCAATTTATAATTCATCTCATTCTCGTATAAAGGAAATATTTGATAAAAATTAATAACCTCATCATTAAACTTACAAACAAAAGAATCCTTAGAAACATTTTGAGGGTCAATAAGAATCATCCCAGATAACTCAGTATTTGAATGAAAAGAACCACCATTAGGAACAGTATGGAAACCACCTAACCAACTATTATGTTCAATTGGTAAACGAGCTAATATTTTTAACCAACGTAAAGGCCAATACCATTTTTCCAAATCACTATCAATTTGCCAGTAAGAGGGTAGGTAAAGAACAAGTTCAGCTCTATTTAAATTTTCTTCTACTAACTCACTTGGAACATTCATTTTATGCGCACCCATACCACAAGTAACTAAAGTATAATAATCCTTATCTTTAGTAGGAGGAATAACATGAATATTAACATGAATATCTAAAGCCATCATCTCTTTAAGAATAATTTCACTTTGACCAAAATAAGTTTCAATATGAGTTTTAACTTTATCAATTTCATCATTTGAATATAATTCTAAAACTTTAGCTGGTTTAAATAAAGAACTATTAATACTTTCTTGCAAAGCAGTTATTTCATTTTTCTCTTTATTTGAAAATTCAAAATTGAAAGCATTTTTTAAAATCTTATTAGCTTTTCTTTCGTCAAACAAATAAAAATAACACAAAGCTAAATAATAAAAATATTTCGCATTTTTTTTATCCTTTAATCTTTTTAAAGTTTTAATAGCTAATTTATAATCTTTTTTATTTTTAAAATCAAAAAAAACTTTATAAATCTCATCATCACTTTTATTTAGAAAAAGTTTTTCCATAACTTTCATAAAATCACCACTTACAATTATAACATCAATAAAAAAAATAGTAAATAAATACTATTTAAAGACCTTTTCCTTATTAAATTCACTCACACTCTTATTATATAAACTTTCGTAAATAGAATGATTAAAAACACTATATTTCATCTGCTTAATTAAAGGTAATTGCTGAATTAATTCATAAAATTTATCTATTTTATCTAAACACAAATCAACTAAAGCAATTGAGTTTGTATCAGTAGAAGAACACTTAACCAAAATATCGATATCACCAAGAGTATCATCTGAATTAATATTGTAATCACCACTACCAAAATCTCTAAAAAACTCTTCTAAAAAATATTTAAATATCTTCATACTATTTTCATCACAATCAATCTTAAAATTAATTTCAAAACCAAAATTTTCAAACTTAATATTTATTAAACGCAAACCATCTTGATAATTAGAAACACAATCACGATTTTTATCATAACCATTTAAAAAACAAATTAAATCACTAAAAGATTTAGAAATTAAATTTTTATTTTGCACTAAACACAAATTACTAATATTAAAATCTAAACAATCAATCCCTGTAATAGAATGAACATCATCGACCATACAATTGCTTTTAGAATTCATATCAATTTCAGTTTTATCAAATTTCCTTTTCAAAAAATTTCTAACAAAATGAGTAGATTTTAAACTTCCATTAACATTCGTTAAAAAAGAAGTGTTAATATCTATCTCACAAACATCATTCTCATAAGATGAATAATTAAAATCCCATAAATGTTTTAATTTATATTTAGTAATAAAAGCCGATAAAATTAATTGATATTTACCATTAACTTCCTCACTAGGGTTTAAACTAGATTTTTTATTTGAATAAATTAAGTGACAATCTGTATTTTTCTGAATATCAAAAGCTAAATTAATCATATCTTGATTGTTACTACAACAAGAAATGATAAAATCCCCATTACCATTAACTAAAACAAAATCTTTATCCTCATAAAAAATATTAGCCATAAAACACCCCTTGAAATGAACATATTATATATTATATATATAGAAAAGTCAAAGAAAATAACAAGTAAGTGTCAAAAAAACAATCATTTAGAATACCGACTTATGTTTAAAACAATTCCCATACTACACAAAGTAATCAATAAACTAGAACCACCATAAGATAAAAAAGGTAGCGTAACTCCAGTAACTGGAATTAAACCAACTACAACCATTAAGTTTAAAACAGCTTGAAAAGATAATTGAAAAACAATCCCAAAAGCTAAAAATTTACCAAATTTATCAGGACACCTATAAGCAATTCTAAAACCAATAATACAAATTAAAGCAAAAATAGCAATAACAATAAAAGCACCTAAAAATCCTAGTTCTTCACAAATAATTGCGAAAATAAAATCAGTTTGTGGTTCTGGTAAATAGAAGTGCTTTTGTCTTGAATTACCCAAACCAAACCCAAATAAACCACCCGGACCAATTGCATATAAACTTTGAATAATTTGAAAACCACTACCTAAAGGATCAGACCAAGGATTTAAAAAAGATAAAATACGTTCTAACCGGTAAGGAGCAGTAACAATAAGTAAAACAATAGCCCCAACACCCAAAAATCCCATTCTAACAAAATATTTTATATCTAAACCAGCCACAAATAACATTGCAATAATACTCATAAAAATTATTGTTCCTGTTCCAAAATCAGGTTGTAACATAATTAAAATAAAAACAACTAAAGTTAAAAATAAAACAAAAAAAATACTCTTTAAATTTTTAATTTTATCAAATTTAACCAAGAAAGCAGCACTAAAAATAATCATCCCTAATTTAGAAAACTCACTAGGTTGTATTCCAAACGAACCAATCCCAAACCAACTTCGAGAACCATTTCTAATAGTTCCTATTCCTGGAATTAAAACTAAAACTAACAAAAGCAAACATCCGATAATAATAAGTTTGTGATTTTTTTCATAAAATTTAAAGTTAATCTTACTTATAAATAACATCAAAATAATTCCAATAACAAAAAATAAACTTTGATTTTTTATAAATTGAAAGGCATCATCAAACTTGTACTCTGCCCAAACATAAGAAGAAGAATAAACCATAACTAATCCAATTAGGCAAATAAAAACAATTAAACTAAACAACCAATAATTAATTTTGATAAAATTCACCTCTAATAAATTTTATTTAAAAATAATATATATAGAACATAGTATTTGCAAAGCAAGAATTAAATAAAAAATCAACTTAAAAGAAAGTTTTTTACTTTTATGATTAAATAAAAACATACCTATTAATATAGCTAAAGAACCACCAATTAAAGATAAAATAAAAAAAGTCTTTTCCGAGATACGCCATTTATTTTTAATTGATTTAATCTTGTCTAAAAAAAATAAAAATAAAGTAATAAAATTTATAATTATAAAATATATCAATATCATAAAATCACCACTAAAATTATATCAAAAATTACAATTCATTAAAAGTAACTATCTGATAATTTATTGACAACAACTATCGAATAAAGTATAATTGTAGGTAGAAAATTAATGAAAAAAGGAGCATTTATATGCAAGATAGACATAAAGATTATTTAAATTTTAAAAAACAATATCCAAATTTTATTTATAACAGTTATAAATACGAAATGAAAGAAAATTCAATATTTATTGAATATAATTTTGAAATAGAAAATTTAAAAAAATTCAATCCAACTTGGACAATTGATATAAAAAACAAAAATGAAAAAATAGACTTAACAAAATTAGAACAATTAGTTTTTTCATTAGGAATGGTAGAATTAGTAAGTTATTGGAAAATTACCTGTTCTCCAAATATATCAATACCTTGCATGCACTTAAATGAAGAACAAATAAACTGGTGGCAAAAATTATATAAAAAAGGCTTAGGTGAATTTTTATATTTAAATAATATAAAAGCAGAATCAGATTTTATGAATATAACATCGGGGAATAAAACTTTGCCTTTAAACAAATTAGAAAAAATAAGTGAAAAAAATGTTTTAATTCCTATTGGTGGCGGAAAAGATTCAATAGTAACTCTAGAATTATTAAAAGATAATTTTAATACCTATCCTTATATAATCAATCAAAGAGGAGCTACAACAAACACTGTTAAAAAAGCTTTTTTAGAAGATAAACTAATTAATGCTAAAAGAACATTAGATCAAAACATGATTGAATTAAACAAGCAAGGTTTTTTAAATGGACACACACCATTTTCAGCCTTAGTAGCATTCTCATCAGTTATAGCAGCCTACTTAAATAATCTAGGATATGTCTGTTTATCAAATGAAGCAAGTGCGAATGAATCAACTGTAAAAAACTCCGATGTTAATCATCAATATTCAAAAAGTTTTGAATTCGAACTTGATTTTAATGAATATCATGAAAATAATATCAATACACCAGTTAAATATTTTTCATTTTTAAGACCACTTTCTGAAATGCAAATAGCTAAAGCAGTAGCGCAATTCCCACAATACCACGATATTTTCAGAAGCTGTAATAAAGGGAGTAAAGAAGACATTTGGTGTGGAGATTGCCCAAAATGTTTATTTGTCTATATTATGCTAGCGCCTTATTTAAGTACTGAAGAAATGAAAAAAATATTCGGAGCTAATCTATTAGATGAAGAAAAACTAATGTTAGACTTTCAAAAATTAACTGGAATATTAGATGAAAAACCATTTGAATGTGTAGGGGAAAGAGATGAAGTTAAATCCTCACTAAATTTAACATTACAAAAGTATAAACAAGAAAACAAAGAATTACCATTAATGTTAAAATATTTTGCAGATAATTTTAAAAATGAAAAATTTAAAAATTTCGATAATTTTTATAATGAAGAAAATCTCTTACCACCAAAATTTGTAGAAATATTGAAAGGTAGTGTTTTTATATATGATAAATAGATTAAAAGAACTTATAAAAGATAAAAAAGTATTAGTTTTAGGATTTGGAAAAGAAGGCTCATCAACATATAATGTATTAGAAAATATAAGAGGATTTAAATGTTTAGATGTAGCTGATTTAAAAGAAATAAGACCCAATATCACCTCAGACTCAAAATATTACTGTGGGATTGATTATCAAAAAAATATTGAACAATATGATGTTATTTTTAAAAGTCCTGGTGTCGAACTAGAAAAAAACATTGAAGAATATAGTTGTACGATTACTAGCCAAATCGAAGAATTTATAAAAGAATATCGTATGCAAATAATCGGAATAACAGGAACAAAAGGGAAAAGTACAACAGCCTCACTTCTTTATCACGTTTTAAAAGAAAATAATAAAGATGTCCTATTAGGTGGTAATATCGGTTTACCAGTTTTCGAATTAATTGAAAACATTAATGAAAAAACAATGATAGTAACAGAATTATCATCATATCAATTAGAAACATTAAAAATTTCACCACACACTGCCATATTTTTAAACTTATATGAAGATCATCTACAAAGACATCACACAATAAAAAATTACTTTAATTGTAAAGCGAATATTTATAAACATCAAACTAAGGGTGATAAATTATTTGTTGGTGAAAAAATATCTTCTAAAATAGATTGTGATAAATACATCATAACAAATGAAGATATTCCCAAAATAATAAAAGAAAATTACAACAATATTAAATTACATGGACCTAATAATCTTTTAAACATTGCCTTTGTTAATAAAATAACAAAGATGTATGGAATAAGTGAAGAAGCATTATATGAAGCATTAATAACATATCAACCACTCTCACATCGCCTAGAATTTATCGATACAGTTAATGGTGTTAGTTATTATGATGATTCTATTTCTACTACAGCAGAATCAGCTATAAATGCCATAACAAGTATTCCTAATACCAAAACAATCTTTTTAGGCGGAGTAGATAGGGGAATTGATTATACAATTCTAACCGATTATATCCTAACCTCGGAATTAGATAATATATTATTGATGTATGCATCAGGAGAAAAAATATATAAAATATTATTAAAAGAAAATTGTCAAAAAAATTGTATCTTATTCGCTAATTTAGATGAAGCAACAAAATGGGCATTAGAAAATTGTCAACCAAAAACAGCCGCAATTTTATCGCCAGCAGCAGCAAGTCACGGTTATTTTCTTAATTTTGAAGAAAGAGGAAAACATTTCCAAAATTTAATAAAAAATCATAAATAATGATTTTTTTTAATATAAAAATGTTATAATTAAAAAAAATAAGGAGTATTTATGAAAAGATTATTACACATAGCTGCAGATATAGCAACAACTTCAATCATCTCATCAATAACGTGGATAATAATAAGTTTACTAGTTGATAAAAATTTAATTAATATATTTATAATAACCTATCCATTACAATTCATAATATCAATAATCAAAAGTGGTCTATCCGTAGGCGCTAATATTGAAAAAGAAAAAACGAAAAATAAAAAAGCAGTACCAACCGGAATGATTGTGGGAAGTATTTTAGGATTACTCTTATTTGGATTTATAATAGTTAATATTGATAATTATTTGAATTTTATGAATGCAGATATAAACATCTATAAAACATTTTCTATTTACGTCATAGTTCAATTATACTCAGAATTAATTTTAAAGTTTGTTATTAATAATTATTATTTTAAAAGTGAAAATAAAAAAGCTAGTAAAATCTTAATAATATATAACATAATAAAATTAACTTCAATAACTTTGATGTCCTTGATATTTAAAAATCAAAGTCTAATCGTAATAACATCAGTCTTACCGATTTTAATTTACTCATTTTACTTCTTTACTAAAGAATTAAAAGAAATTAAATTTGATAAAAAATTCTTAACATATTATAAATATGATTTAGAAGAAACAACAACAGGTTTTTTCTTTATGATAATTTATATGATAGGATTTAGTACTATTTATAGTTATGATCCTAAATATGCTTTAGCCATCGCTTTTGTATCTTTAGTAGCAGATGTGCAGTGGGATGTTATTTACGCCTCAGCGACAATAGCTAAAATAGATATTAGTAAAAATGAATTTAATTACATAAAACATAAAAAAAACAGTTACAAATTAATAGGAATTATGCTAACAATCGGTTTTCTAGTTTATGCTATTTTATATCAATTTTACAACGTCTCACTAATATTGATATTAATATATTATTCATTTGATTTAATTTCTTATTTACTATTTCCAATATATAAAATAAAAACAATATATCTTCAACTTGAACACTCAGTCAAAATAGTAACTACCAATAAATTTATAGCCAATATTTTAAGATTAATTGTATCAGTTTTAAATACACCTTTTTGTACCGGACTAGCACTTTTAACATCAGTAACATATCAAACTATAACAACTCAAATAATCTTTAAAAACAATTATAAAATAAATAAAAAAGGTTCAGTAATATCAAAAAAAATGTTATAATGAAAAACGAGGTGGAAAAATGAATTTTTTAAAAACAATACTTATATGTACTATTTTAATATCTTTAACAGGGTGTTTTAACAAAATAGATGAAGTTTCATATACAACTATGGAATTAAACTCAATTTATTTGAATCAACACGACGAAAAATACCGTGACTTATTTATCGATTCAGATATAACTTTATTTGAAGAAAACTATTACGAAGGCGTTGCTTTTGAAGTAGAATTCTTAATTTACTATGTTGATGCAATTGAAGAAGATTTAAAAGAAGAAACAATAAAAAGAGCAGAAGAAATATATGATAGAATATATAAATATTCAAAATATGAAGTATCAAAAAATGGTGATAAAGTTGAAGTTAAAATATATCCAATTGATATAATAAACAAAACAGTAAATGATATATCAGTATTATCGCAATTATTTACAGATGCTACAACTGAATCAACAGATGGTAATATTGAAGATTTATATTTTAATAAAGTATTAGACACAATTGAAGCCCAAATTGGTGAAATCGGATATCTAGAACCAATTACTATTGATTTTGAATTAGGAATAACAAATGGATATTACGAAATCACAGAAGAAGATATGCAAGAAATAGATACCTATATTATAAGTTATGAATAAAAGTGTTAAACACTTTTTTTTATATTCAAAATCATGATATAATAAAAATGGTGATAATATGAGAAAAATAATTTTATACATAGCAAAAAGTTTAGATGGCTATATAGCTACAAAAGACCTTTCTGTAGATTGGTTACAAGGCGATAGTGAGAGTAATGATCTATCAAGTTTTAATGAATTTTATGACACAATAGACACAGTTATTTTAGGTTATAATACCTATAAACAAATAACAACAGAATTAGCTAAAGACAATTGGCCTTATCAAGGAAAAATAACTTATGTCATAACCAACAATAAAATAAAAGAAACAACAGAAATAAAACAAGAAAATAATCTTAAACAATTACTAGAACAATTAAAAAACAAAACAGGTAAAAACATCTGGATTTGTGGAGGAGCATCAATTGTGAATCAAGTCCACGAATTAAATATGATTGATGAATATATAATTTCGGTTATTCCCATAATTTTAGGAGATGGAATTAAATTATTTAATCAAAATATAACAACAACAAAATTAAAACTGATTAATAGTAAACATTATAACGGGATAATCGATTTACATTATGAAAAAAAAGGAGAATAAAATGGAAGCAATTGAAATGTTAAAAAATAGAAGAAGTATTAGAAAATATACTGATGAAATAGTTTCAAACGAAGTATTAGAAAGTATTGTTGAAGTAGCAAAGTTTGCTCCCTCATGGGCCAACAGTCAAACAGCACGTTATACCTTTGTTACCGATGAAAATATTATAAAAAAAATAAAAGATGACGGCGTTAAAGGTTTTGCTTATAATATGCAAACATTAGAACATACAAAACAAGTAGCAGTATTAAGCTATGTCAAAGGTAAATCGGGAAAATTAAAAGGTGATGAATATGCAACTAACAAAGGTAGTGAATGGGAAATGTTTGATGCTGGAATAGCATGCCAAACATTTTGTTTAGCAGCCTTTGAAAAAGGAGTAGGAACATGTATATTCGGAGTTATAGATGACCAAGTTATTGCTAAATTGATAAATTTACCAAAAGAAGAAACAGTAGCTGCCATCATAACATATGGTTACATTAATGAAAATGGTAAAAATCCAATTCGTCACGAAACCAAAGATATAATGAGAATAATTTAAAGACTTTAAGTCTTTTTTTATCGCCCATTGCTATTAAGACAAAAATATTATATAATTTAAGTGGTGAATGGAATGAAAACAAAAATTATTATCGGTGCAATCGCATTAGCTCTTATCTTAACATTAACAATAAGTTCAAAAATATTTTTTAATACTTTAAATTTCTTTAATGGTTATGCGAAATATTTTGAAATATCAGAACAAAATCAAGCAGAAAATATTAATGACAATATATTGATTATTTACGGAACCAACAGCAAAATGTACTCAAATACAATTGTCACAACTTACAATGAACTAGGATTTACACTAACAGATATTAATACATTAAGTAATGAACAACAAACAGTAACAATAAAAACAGAACACAAAAATCTTTTTGGAAAAGATTACACAATTATAACAACGAAAGTGAGAAAAAACTGATGAATAGATTAGATAAAGAATTAGTAATAAGAAATCTTGCGCCTACAAGAAGTAAAGCACAAGAATTATTAAGAAATAAAAATATAACTTTAAATGGTAAAGTTATTACAAAAGATAGTACAAAAATAAAACCAGAAGACGAACTAGTGGTATTAAGAAATAACACTCTAAAATTCGTTTCACGTGGTGGATTAAAATTGGAAAAAGCAATCAAAAAATTTAAATTAAACTTTGAAGGAGCAAATATCTTAGATATAGGTTCATCAACTGGAGGATTTACAGATTGCGCCCTACAATATAAAGCTAATAAAGTTTTAGCTGTAGATGTAGGAACAGATTTAATGGATGAAAAACTAAAGAATAATGAAAAAATAACACTATTAGAAAAAACAAACTTTAAATACTTAGAACCAAAATATTTTGAAAATATTGACTTTATAATAGCTGATGTTTCATTTATTTCTTTAAAACTATTAATTGATAAAATTGAAGAAATAGAAACAAACTGTGACTTAGTATTTTTAATTAAACCACAATTTGAATGTGGAAAAGAAATAGCTGATAAATATAAAGGAATAATTTTAAATAAACCAATTCACGTTAATATTTTAAACGGAATAAATAATTATTTTAAAACCAAAGGTTACTATTTGAAAAATATTACACACTCACCAATTCAAGGTGGAGATGGTAACATAGAGTACATAGCTCATTTCAATACTACTAAAAATGAAACATATCATAATTTTGTTAGTATAGTTGATCAAGCATTTAGAGCAGGTCGTAGCCGCAGTAGATAAAACAACGCAAGTTGTTTTTTAATTTGACTAAATAAAAAAACCTTGATACTATTAAAGTAGGTGATGATATGAAAGATAAAACATTAGTAATTATGGCTGCCGGAATGGGTAGTAGATTTGGCGGTTTAAAACAAATTGAAGCGATAGGTCCAAATGGTGAATTTTTGATAGATTATTCAATCTATGATGCAATTAAAGTAGGATTTAATAAAATAGTCTTTATTATAAAAGAAGAAAACTACGACATATTTAAAGATACTATAGGTTCAAGAGTTCCTAAAAATATCACGGTTGAATATGTTTTTCAAAATTTAAAAAATATTCCTGAAAACTTTAAAATACCAACAACAAGAATAAAACCACTAGGAACTTCTCACGCAATATTATGCACTAAAGAAGTTGTCAATGAACCATTTATAATCATAAATGCCGATGACTTTTATGGATATGATGCATTTTTAGTTGCCTCACAATTTTTAGAAAATAAAAAAGAAAATGAGTATTGTGTGATAGGATATGAAGTGGAAAAAACATTATCAGAAAATGGTTCTGTAAAAAGAGCAGTATGTCTTCATCAGAATGATGAACTAATTAACTTAATAGAAAGTAAAATAATTAAAGAGCAAAAAATAATTGCTTCACCACTAGATGGAAGCACAGAAATTATCATGGAAAGAAATGATTTAGTATCAATGAATTTATTATGTTTTGATCCATCAATATTTTCATTCTTAGAATCAAGATTTGTTGAGTTTTTAACTAACTGGAATTTAGAAACAGATGAGTTTTTAATCCCAACAACATTACAAGAAGCAAATACATTAAATTACGCTAAAGTTAAAGTTTTAAAAACAGATGCTAAATGGTACGGAATTACTTATAAAGAAGATAAAGAAAAAGTAGTAAAAGCTATAGATGAAATGATCAAAAATAATATATATCCAAACATTTTATGGAACAAATAAGGAACAATTTGTTCTTTTTTTAATATAATTAAAATAATTAGTTAGTAAAAAAAACTAATTAACAATTATAACTTGTCAAATTATTAAAATTATGTTAGTATAATTGTTAAGTGGTGGAAAGCCATATTTTATAGGGGGATATCGTATGAGTAAAAAGAAAATCGTTGCCATTATATTATTTATCTTTTTCAGTTTATTCATCTTTACGTTTGCCAATCCAGGTGATGAGTTAACACCAGTTGGAAACCAAGGTGGTTCTGATATAAATGATAACAACAATGATGACAACAACGACAACAACAATGACAATAACAACAATGACAATGACAATGACAACAACGACAACAATGATGATAACAACAATGATAATAATGATGATAACAACAATGATAATAATGATGATAACAACAATGATAATAACAACAATGATAACAATGATGATAACAACACTATTGAATTCACATTAACAAATGATGCTGAATTAAATAATGAAGGTTGGGCAAAAGAAAACTTTACAATCACAGTTTCAGGATTAGCTGATAACATGACAGTTAAATACTGTGTAACAAGTGAAGAAAGTTGTACACCAAGTATTGATGGAACTGATGCAATTAAAATGGAATTAGAATCTATTTCTAGTAAAATGTGTGTAACAGTTACAGATGGTACTAACGAAGCAACAAAATGTACAGAAAATTTTAAATTAGATACAAAAGCACCAGTTTTTACAGGTGTAGATAATCATTTGATTAATATTTTCAAAGAAGGTACAGATATCAATGATATCAAAGAGAAACTATTAACAGATGTACTAGCAAAAGATAATACAGAAGCTGGTGAAAATAATGTTTCAAATATTAACTCAAATGGAATTACATTAAATACTGATGGAGTAGATACAACTAAAGAAGGTACTTACCCAGTAGTTTACACAGTAGAAGATAATGCTGGAAACCAAACTACTGCAACAATTTACGTTGTAATTAAAGCTTTACCAGAATTCGAATTAAATGGTAATGTTAACAATGAATTACCAACAAATCAAAATGTTGAAATAACAATTGATGGATTAAATGATAATACAGCTAAATATTGTGTTACAACGGAAGAAACATGTACTCCAGATATGGAATATACTGATAAAATAATTTTAGATGAAGAGTCTGAAAATATCAAAACATGTGTAACTGTAACTGATAAATTTGGTATATCAAATACAAAATGTTCAGAAACATACAATATTGATAAAACACCTTTAGTAATAGAATTTGCTTTAGAAGGTGAAGCATCAAATATTTTCAATGAAAATGGATGGGCTAATGAAGCATTCTTCATAACTGCAACAGTAGTTGGAGAAGATTTCAACCAAGCATTATTCTGTAATAATACAGGACGTTGCGTGCCAAAAAATGACATGGAACAAACAAAAAGAGTTAAAATATTCCAAGAAGGAGAAACTAACAAAGTTTGTGTTGTAGCAACAGATTTAGCTGGGAACAAGACAGAAGCATGTTCTGATTTATACAAATTAGATACAATAGCTCCAACAATGGATATTTTAAATAATCAAACATTTAATATTAATGAAGATGTTAATGCTGATGTATTAGTTTCTAATATAGCAGATAATTTAACAAACCCATCATTAGTAATAACAGGAAATGTTACTACAATAGGTGATGAAATTAAATTAGATACAACAAGTGCTGGTGAAAAAACAGTAATCTACACTTTAACAGATGCAGCTGGAAATAAAACAGTAACAGAAGTTAAATTCACTGTAGATGCTCCAAAACCAACATTAAATTTCTATGATTTAAAAGAAACTATTAATGAAAATAACTGGGCTAACCAAGAAACAGTTATCAGATTAGATATAACTGATAATAGTAATACAGGTATTGCATCAGTTCAAGTTTGTAAAACTTATTCAACAGAAGAATGTATTTACAGAAACTACCCAGAATCACATTTTGGTAATGGAATGATTAACATTGTTTTCAATGAAGAAAACAAAAATCACAAAGCATGTGCTATCGTAACAGATAATGCAGGTAAAGTAACTGAAGCATGCTATGATAAATCATTTGGAATTGATACAACAAAACCTTGGATGGTTGACGTTAAACAAAACCAAACATTTACATTCCAAGAAGAAGTTTGGGCAAGTTATATTGCATCAGGGATGAATGATAATTTAAGTAATCCAACATTAGTAATATCAGGTGATGTTATTAAAAATGAAGGTGAATCTACAAAATTAAATACTTCAGAACCAGGTGATAAAACAGCTATTTTCACTTTAACTGATGAAGCAGGTAATGTATCTATTACGGAAGTTAAATTTACAGTAGCAAACCCAATTCCAGAATTAACATTTACAAATAATGCAAATGTTAATGAAAATGGATGGGCAAGAAAAAATTTCGAAATTACAATTAATGGTACTAATACTTCTGATAATATTAAATATTGTTTAACAACAGAAGCAACTTGTACACCAACTATTGAAACAACTTCAAATGTAATTAAAATGAATTTAGAATCAGATTCATCAAAATTATGTGCAACAGTTACAAATACATATGGTGAAAGTACTACTAAATGTACAGAAAACTTTAAATTAGATAAAAAAGGACCTAATTTCTCAGGAATTAATGCTTTAGATAATATGGTATTTGCTACAAACACTTCAATTGAAGAAATTACAAATGCTTTATTAACAGGAGTAACTGTAGAAGATAATAATGGTTCAAATAATAAATTAGTGGTTTCTGGAATTGATGCTAATGGTATTGTATTAAATACAAAAAACATAGACGTTACAACACCAAACACATATAAAGTTACTTACAAAGCAACAGATATGGCTGGAAACTCTAAAACAAAAACAATAAATATTATTATTAAAAACAATCCAGAATTTACAATTCAAAGAGATATTGATGCGAATAATGCTGGATGGAATAATACTGATTTTAACTTTAATATAGTAGGTACTGAATCAACTGATACAATTACTTATTGTATTAATAGTAATGAATGTACTCCAAATACAGTTGGAACAACAATCAACATTACTGAAGAAACTGCTTTAAGTAATGTATGTGTAACAGTTACAACGACTGATGGATTAAGTACTACAAAATGTGAAACATACAAATTAGATAAATCAGCGCCAGAATTAACTACTGGAAATTTAACTGATAATACATTTGAAGTTAATAGCAAAGTTTATGCAAATAAATTTGTAAGTGGTTTTGGTAGTCCATTTGAAATAAGCCCAATTACTTCATTCACTGTAACAGGGGATGTATACCGTAATGAAGCTGATGAATTAGTTCTTGATACAAGAACACCAGGAAATAACAAACAAGTAGTTTACACAGTAACAGATGAAGCAGGAAATGTTAAATCATTACCAGTAAATTATAATGTAGTTGCTCCAACACCAGAATTCACATTAACAGCTAATAAAACAGCTAATACATGGATAAATGAACATATTACAGTTACATTATCAGATTTAAAATCAACAGAAACAGCTAAATATTGTGTTTCTGTTGATGGAACTGATTGTACACCAACAATTGATTTAACAACAAATACTTTTGATTTAACACAAGATTCAGCAACATTAAAAGGTTGTGTAGCAGTTACAAACGGTTATAATACAACAACAAAATGTACTGAAAACTTTAAATTAGATACAGTAAAACC
>CAYJJY010000002.1:0-5107 GCA_964370615.1 uncultured Muribaculaceae bacterium | reverse complement strand
GATGAATTATCAGGAATCAATACCAACTCATTAAACTATAATGTAATTGATTTTGATGGTGATAATATAATAATCGAATTAACAGCTACTGATAATGCTGGAAATACAGCAACAACAACAAAAACAATTAAAAGAGATGCAACAGCTCCAGTTATTAATGAAGCAACTATTACAGGAACTTTAGGAAATAATAATTGGTATTTATCAGATGTTTCAATCAATCACAATAGTGCAACAGATACAACATCAGGATTAAATAATGTTACAATCGATAAATTAAAAGTTACAGGAAATACAGCAGGAGAAGTAGTTACAATTACAGCTACAGATATTGCTGGAAATACTGCAACAAAAACATATACAATTAAAATAGATCAAGAAGCTCCAAGTGTTTTATTATCACTTAAAGGAGATTACGGAATTAGTGATACAACAATTCCAGGTTTAGGAAATGTTAATATCCCACAATTACCACAAATCCCTTCAATTGATGAATTACAAAAACAATGTAGTAATCTTCCATTAGTTGGAAACTTATGTGCTAATTTAAATATTGCTGAAATATTAAAATATTTAAATTTAGATTTTGATAAAGTTTATGATAATATTTGGTATAAAGGAAATGTTGAGGTAATAGTAGATACTGATGATAATTTATCAGGGTATGATTACCACACATCATCAACAGATATGATCATGGATTATACAACAAGTGTAGATGGTGAATTAGTAACTATAACAGTTTACGATCAAGCAGGTAACAAAACAGTTGAAACTATAACAGTTAAAATTGATAAAGAATTACCACTTATCGAAGGACCAGATACAGTTGAATTATTAGTAGATACAACTAAAAAAGAAGTTAGTTTAACAGATTTAGGAATAGTAGCTTCAGATGAACACTCAGGAATTTTATTTTTCCAAGGAGTAAATTTAGGGCTTAACCCAACTAAAATCGATTTAACTAAACCAGGAGTTCACACAGTTACTTATACTGCAGTTGATAAAGCTGGTAATGTTGCTACTAAAACAGTAACAGTAACAGTAAAAGCTGATGCTCCAACAATATCTTTAGATTTCCATTTGAAAGATACTACAAAACCATTAGCGCTAGATAACTTTACATTAAATTTAGGACTTACAGACTCAAGTGATGGACAATTAGAAAACTTCACATTCTGTATGCCAGGACAAGAAGCTTGTCAATTAAATTTAGAATTAAACTCAAATTATATTGATCAATTAATCGGAAGTTATATTCCAGATGAATATGCAAGTTTAATTCCAAGTATTTCTAAATTATATGGAGTTGCTGAAGCAACTAATGAAGACATCTGCTTAACAGTTTATACAGGTATCGTTGGAATTGAAATAAAAGAATGTGTAGGATACAATCCAGTAGCCGACACTTATAATGATGCTTTAGAAGCATTACAAGAATTAGAAGCTAAAATCACAGCAAGAATTGAAGCGGAAATTAAAAAAATTACAGATGCTAGAGATGCATTGTTCAATGAAATAAATGCTGAAATAGCAAAAATTGAAGCTCAAATAGCTGAATTTAGAAATCAAATAAAAACAGCAACAGATGAAGTAAAAGCAGAAATTGAAGCTGAAATCAAAGCTTTAGAAGCTGAAATAGCTAGAATCGAAGCTGAAATCGAAAATACAATTTATGGTATTGTTAATAGAATCGATAATGTTGTAACAGATGTTAAAACAGACATTGAAACTATAAAAAATACAGTAAATACAATTAAAACAAGAATCGAAAATATTTTAAATAATATGTAAGAAAAGTCGTAAGACTTTTTTTATGCCGTGGAGGATGTATGCAAGCAAAAAAACAAATAACTAATTTATATATTGATAAACACGGAATTGAAACAAAAATCAGAACTGTGGCTTTTTGTAAACAAGCTTTTTATCACGATTTAGGTAAATTTAAAGACGAAACACCTACTAAACATAATTTTTTTGTTAAAAGAGATAAAAACTACATTTACCAAGATCACAATTTTAAACATATAGCTTATAAAATAACAGAAGAAGCCCAAAATCAAGCAGTATCAAATGAATTAGAAATAAAGTTTATAAAAAAATTAAAAGAACTACAACCAAATATCAAATTAACTAAGTTTCCAACCGGTATTGTAACTTTAGAAAATAGAGTTGTTGGACAAGAAATTATTTATTTAAATAATTATATAACCTTAGCTAATTATCTAGAAGAACATAAACTCACAGAAGACATAATAAATAAAATAATAGAAATATTATTAGAATTATATGAAAACAACGTTTTATATAATGATATTCATCCAAATAATTTTATGATTAACCCAGAAAACAAAGATGTTCAACTAATCGATTTTGAAAAATCACAAGTAAATCTTGAAAAAACTGAATACACAAAAGAAGTTTTTTTAAGAAGCGTTAAAGCGTTCTTTCAAATGTTAAAGAAATATTTTAACATTCATGTAGAAGAAGAAAAAGTAAAAACTATAATAAAATGTTTTAATTAGTCTTCGGACTAATTTTTTTTATAAATTGACAAAAACATAAATTTGTATTATTATTAATACAGTACTAAAGGAGTTTTTATGACAGAAAAAGAATTTAATTACAATACAGATCAATTAGTAATGATGCACAAGAAAGATCGTGAACAAAAAGAATTAGAAAAAAAACGAAAAAACAGATTAAGAAGATTAACAGAAAAAGAACGAAAAAAATTCGTAACTAGATTAGTAATAACAAGTTCCATTGTTTCGGTTACTTTAGGTTTTTTTCTTGTAAAAAAACCAGTAGCAGATATAACATTTGATGAAACATTAAAAGAAGCAAAATTAGTTGAAAATGAAAAATTAGATGATATAGTAGATGATATAGTAACATTTACAGAATATTTTGAATTAAAAAGAGAATTTGATACAATTCTTTCAAAATTCACCTTACCAAAATCTACAAAAGAAGAATATGAAAATAAACAATATAATGGTGTTTTACCAATTTTTGATTTTACACAAGCAACGATAAAAATATTTGAACCGTCTAAAATGAGTGTAGAAGAACAAGAAAAAATTTATGAGGATTACTGCCAAATCAAACAATATATTGACAATCAAACTGAATATATATTGGAAAACTTTGGAAAATATTTAGTAAAAGCATCTGTAGCTGAAACACTTAATGTTAGCGAAGCTGATATAATAATTCCCCAAGAAGCATATCGTGATTATAACATCGCTGATGAGAGTGTTGTTTATTATGAAAGTGATTACGGAAAAGAAGTTTATACTATCGGCGAGAATCTGACATCAGTAGTAGATATGGTCTATGAAATTCAAAATAAAGGCGATCTTAGTGAAAGTGAAATTATTGGATATTTAAATAATTTTGAAGATGTATTAGGATATAATTATAGCTTAGAAGATAACACAATTGTTGAAACAAAACAAAACACAAAAAGTAATTAAGGTTACTTTTTTTTGTATAATTTATAATAAAATAACAACACTAATACTGGTGAAATATATGAAAAGTTACTTTTGTATTGATTTAAAAAGCTTTTATGCCTCAGTAGAATGTGTTTTAAGAAAAAAAGACCCTTTAAAAACAAATTTAGTAGTTGCTGATTTAACTAGAAAAGGCGCAATCACTTTAGCTGTAAGTCCCAGTTTGAAAAAATTAGGAGTCAAAAATAGATGTCGAGTTTTTGAAATACCTAAAAATATAAAATATATAAAAGCTCATCCTCGCATGAAATTATACATGGAATACGCCGCTTTAATATATGGAGTTTATTTAAAATATTTTTCAAAAGAAGATATCCATGTCTATTCAATTGATGAAGTATTTATCGATGTAACATCATATTTAAAATTTTATAATCTATCACAACACAAGTTAGCGCAAAAACTGCTAGAAGCTATTTTAAATGAAACAAAAATACCAGCAGCATGTGGAATAGGAACTAACCTTTATTTAGCTAAAATAGCCCTTGATTTTATAGCAAAGAAACATCCAACTAGTATTGGATATTTAAACGAAGAACTATATCAAAAAAAATATTCAAACTATAAACCATTACAAGATTTTTGGCAAATAGGAAAAGGAATAGAAAAACATTTAAACAAATTAAATATTTATACCTTTGAGGATATAAACAACACCAATCAAAAGCTTTTATATCAAGAATTTGGAGTAGATGCAATTTACTTAATAGATCATGCAAAAGGAATTGAACCAGTAACAATCAAACAAATCAAAGAATATAAAAGTAAATCAAAATCGATATCAAACAGTCAAATTTTATTTTCTGATTATAGTTATGAGGACGGTTTAACAGTTTTAAAAGAAATGATTGACCAAAATATTTTAAAGTTAATTGAAAAAAAGTTATTAGCCACTAAAATATATTTAAGTATTGGATATAGTAGCGAAGGAAAAGTATCTAGTAATATAAAAATAAACCCCACTGATTCACTATCTGAATTAAAAAAAAATTTCATCTTTCTGTATGAAAAAATAGTTGATAAAAAATATTATATTCGTAAAATAAGTATAGGTTTTACAGTAAAAGATAAAAAATATCAAACAAATAGTTTATTTAAAGAAGAAAACAATGAAGAAAAACTACAATTAGCCATAGCAAATATAAAAAACAAATATGGAACTAATAAATTATTAAAAGGAATTAATTTTGAAAACAAAGCCACAGCTATAAAACGTTCAAAATTAATAGGAGGACATAATGCCGAATGAATTTAATCGAGCCAAAATATTTAAACCATTTGATGCTTTAAAAGGATTTCAAGAAATGTTAAGAAAAAAAGAATTAGAACATGAACTAAATAACATTAATTTAGAATTTTTAAAAATAATATCTAACTTAAAATTTAATGATAAAATCACAATTTTAAGTAATGATAAAGTGATTATTAAAGGAACAATTAAAAAAATCAATTACACTGAAAAATATATTATTATAAACAATAAAAAAATATTATTCCATCAAATAAAATCAATTAATAAATTAAAAGAAAAATAACTCAATAAAAAGTTGCATTTACCTCTTTAACTAATAATAATAACAAATAAAATT
>CAYJJY010000001.1:35059-49628 GCA_964370615.1 uncultured Muribaculaceae bacterium | reverse complement strand
CAATTCATGGATCAAACAAATCCAATCGCTGAGTTAGCTAACAAAAGAAGATTATCTTCTCTAGGACCAGGTGGATTATCAAGAGATAGAGCATCTTACGCAGTACGTGACGTTAACTCATCACATTACGGAAGATTATGTCCAGTTGAATCTCCAGAGGGACCAAACATCGGACTTATCACAGCTTTAGCATCATACGCTAGAGTTAATGAATATGGATTTATAATGACACCATACCGTAAAGTAGTTGACGGTAAATTAACACAAGAAATAGAATATATGACTGCTGATGAAGAATTGAATTATCACATTTCTCAAGCAACAGTTAAATTAAATGATAATGAAATTATCCAAGATCAAGTTCCAGTTCGTTTTAAAGGAGATACTATAATGGTAACTTCAAAAGAAGTAGAATTTATGGATGTTTCACCACAACAAATCATCTCAGTAACAACAGCAGGAATACCATTCTTGGAACACGATGATGGTAAAAGAACACTGATGGGTTCAAACATGCAACGTCAAGCAATTCCATTATTAACTTGTGAAGCACCACTTGTAGGTACAGGAATTGAAGAAATAGCAGCTAGAGACTCAGGAAGTGTTGTAATAGCAAATGCTGATGGAGTAGTTGAATATGTTGATTCAAGAAAAATAGTAATCAAAACTCAAGGTGGACATGATACATACCACTTAAATGGATTTGAAAGTAGTAATGCTGGTACTTGTTACCACCAAATTCCAATTGTAAGAGTAAATGATGTAGTAACTAAAAACGAAATTATAGCTGATGGACCTTCAACTGAAAAAGGGGAAATGGCCTTAGGTAAAAACGTTACAGTAGCCTTCATGAACTACAATGGATATAACTATGAAGATGCTATTATCTTAAATAAAAGATTAGTAAAAGATGATGTATATACATCAATTCATATTGAAGATTATCAAATTGAATGTCGTGATACAAAACTAGGACCAGAAGAATTCACAAGAGATATCCCTAACGTATCAGAAGAAGCACGTAAAAACTTAGATGAAAACGGAATTATCAGAATAGGTACAGAAGTTAAAGATGATGACATCCTAGTAGGTAAAGTAACACCAAAAGGAATGGCAGAATTAACATCAGAAGAAAAATTATTACACGCAATCTTCGGAGAAAAAACAAGAGAAGTTAGAGATACATCATTAAGAGTTCCTCACGGTGGAGAAGGAATCGTTCACGATGTTAAAATATTTACAAAACAAGATTCAGACGAATTAGGAGCAGGAGTTTCTAAAATTGTCAGAGTATATATTGCACAAAAAAGAAAAATCCAAGTTGGGGATAAAATGGCTGGACGTCATGGTAATAAAGGGGTTATCTCATTAATCTTACCAGAAGAAGACATGCCATACTTAAGCGATGGAACACCAGTAGATATATTACTAAATCCACTAGGGGTACCATCACGTATGAACATTGGACAAATTTTAGAAATGCATTTAGGTATAGCAGCTAAAAACTTAAACGTTCATGTTTCAACGCCAGCCTTCGATGGAGCTACAAGACCAGAAATTATTGAAGCTTTAAAAGAAGCAAACCTAGATGAAGATGGAAAAACAATAGTTTATGACGGACGTACTGGAGAAGCTTTTGAAAATAGAGTTTCAGTAGGTGTCATGTATATGATCAAACTACATCACATGGTAGACGATAAATTACATGCACGTTCAACAGGACCATACTCATTAGTAACACAACAACCACTTGGAGGAAAAGCTCAATTTGGTGGACAAAGATTCGGAGAAATGGAAGTTTGGGCATTATATGCATATGGTGCAGCTCATATCCTACAAGAAATGATGACAATTAAATCAGATGACGTTATCGGACGTGTTAAAGTTTATGAATCATTAGTAAAAGGATTAGAACTACCAGAATCAGGAATCCCAGAAAGCTTTAGAGTATTAACAAAAGAATTCCAAGCTTTAGGTTTAGATATTAGTGTTAAATCAAGTGAAGGTAAATTCGTTGACCTAAAAGAAATTGAAATCGAAGAAAACAATTCATTTACAGTTTTAGAATTAGGAAGCGCTAATGCTTATAAAACAGAACAACCAGAAAAAGAAGAAGATATCTTACCAAAAGAACAAGAAGAAGTTGAAGAAGATATCGACTTAAACGATGACATGGAAGATATTGACATGGATATCGAAAAAGATTTAGAAGTTGAGGGGGAAGAATAATGAATATTAATGATTTCGAAGGATTAAAAATATCGATAGCTTCACCTGAAAAAATTCGTTCATGGTCATATGGCGAAGTAAAAAAAGCTGAAACAATCAACTACAGAACATTAAAACCAGAAAAAGAAGGATTATTTTGTGAAAAAATATTCGGACCAACAAAAGATTTTGAATGTAACTGTGGTAAATACAAAAGATTAAGATATAAAAATATTGTCTGTGATCGTTGTGGAGTAGAAGTAACTAGATCTAAAGTAAGAAGAGAGAGAATGGGGCATATCGAACTAGCTACGCCTTGTTCTCACATCTGGTTCTTTAAAGGAGTACCTTCAAGAATCGGTTTAGTACTAGATATCTCACCACGTGATTTAGAAGAAGTATTATACTTCGTATCATACATTGTTTTAGATCCAGGTAGTGCACCATTAGAGAAAAAACAAACAATTTCAGATAAAGAATACCGTACATATTATGAAAAGTATGGAAATACATTCAAAGTAGGTATGGGAGCAGAAGCAATTAAACAATTACTATCAGAAGTAGAATTACAAGCTGAAGTAGACGTTATAATCAAAGAAATAGATGAAATTAAAGATACAAATAGCCAAAAAAGAATCAGACTTGTTAAACGTTTAGACATTTTAACAGCATTCTTAAATTCAGGAAATAGACCAGAGTGGATGATTTTAGACGCTCTACCAGTTATTCCACCAGAATTAAGACCAATGATTCAATTAGATGGTGGTAGATTCGCTACATCAGATTTAAATGATTTATATAGACGTGTAATCAATAGAAATAACCGTTTAAAAAAATTAATTGATTTAGGCGCACCATCAATCATTATCCAAAATGAAAAACGTATGTTACAAGAAGCAGTAGATGCTTTAATAGATAACGGAAGAAGAGGAAGAAATATTACCGGTTCAGGTAATAGACCTTTAAAATCATTATCATCAATTTTAAAAGGAAAACAAGGACGATTCAGACAAAACTTACTAGGTAAACGTGTAGATTACTCAGGACGTTCAGTTATCGTTGTTGGACCAACTTTAAAAATGTACGAATGTGGAGTACCAAAAGAAATAGCTCTAGAGTTATTTAAACCACATGTAATCAATGGATTACAAGAAAAAGAAATAGCTTCTAACATAAAAGCAGCTAAAAAAATGATTGAAAACCGTGATGAAAGAGTATGGGATATCGTTGAAGAAAAAATTGCTGAACATCCAGTATTATTAAACCGTGCCCCAACCCTACATAGATTAGGTATTCAAGCATTCCAACCTAAATTAATCGAAGGAAAATCAATCAGATTACATCCACTTGTGTGTGCAGCCTTCAATGCCGATTTCGATGGAGACCAAATGGCAATCCATTTACCAATCTCAGAAGCAGCCCAAACAGAAGCAAGAGTATTAATGTTAGGTTCAAATAATATCCTATCACCAAAAGATGGACAACCAATCGTTGCTCCAGGACAAGATATGGTATTAGGAAACTATTATTTAACAATGGAAAAAGAAAATGAGAAAGGTGAAGGACGCGTATTTAAAAATGATTCAGAAGCATTGATGGCTTATGAAAGAAGAGAAATAACATTACATACAAGAATAGTTATTCCAGTAAAATCATTTAAATACAAAGTATTCCCAGATAAGTATTTAGATAAATATTTAGTTACAACAGTAGGTAAAATTATCTTCAACTCAATCTTCCCAGATTCATTCCAATATGTAAATGATGGAACAGATGAAAATATCGAAAAATTAACGCCAAGCAAATATTTCTTAGACCGTGGAATAGATTTAAATAAAGCAATTAAAGAAATGCCTTTAGTAGCTCCATTTGGAAAAAAACCACTTACTAAGTTTATCGCTCAAGTTTATAAAAGATATCAAACAACAGAAACTTCAATCGTTCTAGATAAAATGAAAGACTTAGGATTTAAATATTCAACAATATCAGGTATCTCAATCGGTATCGGAGATATTATTGAATCACAAACTAAAGAAGAAGTTTTACAAGAAGCAAGAGAAAAAGTAGCTGTTATAACAAAACAATTCAAAAGAGGTTTAATCACTGAAAGAGAACGTTTTGAAAATGTATTAGAAGCATGGAACACAGCAAAAGATAAAATCGCCAAAGAGTTAGAAGGTATCATTAAAAATAATAAAGATAACTCTATTTCTATGATGATTGATTCAGGAGCTCGTGGTAACATGAGTCAATACAACCAAATGGCTGGTATGCGTGGACTTATGCGTAATACATCAGGGGAAACAATTGAAATACCAATCGTAACTTCATTTACTGAAGGTGCCTCAGTTACTGAGTTCTTCTTAGCAACATCAGGTACACGTAAAGGAGCAGTAGATACAGCCCTAAAAACAGCCGATGCTGGATACTTAACAAGAAGACTTGTTGATGTTTCACAAGATGTAATCGTAAGAGAAGACGATTGTAAAACAGATAATGGAGTATTAGTAAGTGACTTTATAGATGATAATGGTGGAGGTATAATTGAACCTTTAAGAAACCGTATTATCGGAAGATTTACAAATAAACACATTTTAGATCCAGAAACAAATGAAGTATTATATGAAAAAGATACATACATTACAGAAGTAATTGCTGATAAAATAATTGCTAAAGGAATTAAAGAAGTATCAATTAGAACATTATTAACATGTAAGAGTGAAAATGGTGTTTGTACAAAATGTTACGGACGTAACCTAGCAACAGGATCTCTAGTTGAAGTTGGAGAAGCAGTAGGTATCATGGCAGCCCAATCAATCGGTGAACCAGGTACCCAACTTACAATGCGTACAATCAACTCAGGTGGGGTTGCTGGTGACGATATTACTCAAGGTTTACCTCGTGTCCAAGAGTTATTTGAATCACGTAATCCGAAAGGAAAAGCAACAATTGCTGAAATAAACGGAAAAGTAACTAAAATCGAAGAAGACGGCGGAAAATATTTAATTTATGTAACTAATGCAGCAGAAACTAAAGAACACGTAACTAACTACGGAGCTAAATTAAGAGTTAAATTAAATGATGAAGTTGAATCTGGAGATAAATTAACAATGGGTGCTATTAATCCAAAAGAATTATTAGCAGTTACTAATCCAATCAAAACACAACAATACATTTTAGCAGAAATTCAAAAAGTTTATGGTTCACAAGGTGTTGATATCTCAGATAAACACGTTGAAGTAATCGCTAAACGAATGATCTCTAAAATAAAAATAATTACATCAGGTAACTCATTATACTTACCAGGAACAATGGTAAATATCAATGAATTTGCTGAAGTAAATAAAAAGTTAATCTTAGAAGGAAAAACACCTGCATCAGGTAAACCAGTATTACTAGGTATTACTAAAGCAGCATTAGAAACTGATTCATTCCTATCAGCAGCATCATTCCAAGAAACAACTCGTATCTTAACAGATGCATCAATTCATGGAAAAGTTGATGAATTAAACGGATTAAAAGAAAACGTATTAATCGGTAAATTAATCCCAGCTGGTACAGGAGCTAAAAAATATAAAGCAGTAGATTATGAATTAGAAGTTCCTTTATTAGAAGAAGAACCTTTAGAAGTATTAGAAAAAGAATTAATGGATTAATTCTTTTTTTTATTGCAAATTATATAAAAAACAAGATATTTTAAAAAATAACAATATTAATTTGACAAACCAGTAAATAAATGGTAGTATATAAAACGTTTTCAAAAAAGGGGGAAAATATATTATGAATATAAAATTAAACAAAAAATTAATGTCATTTTTGCTATCTGGAGCAATTGCATTAACAACAATGAATAGTATGAAAATTACTAGTGATGCTGCCGAAACATCTCAAATCTTAAAAACAATAGAACAGAATAAAAATACAAAAAATACAGACACAGAATCAACAAATGGTCTAAAATTAGCAGTATTAGCATCAGAAACTTATAACACTTTAAGTTCAATTGAACAAGAAACGCTACTATATTATTTAGATAATTTAAAGGACCTAGAAAGAATATTTACACAAAGTGCTGAAGAATTAAGCGATTTAGAAAAAAAAGTTTTTGAATACAGTGAAATAGTTAAGTTTATAAAAGATTCAACTTATCCGTTTTTGATAAAATCACAAAATCTTTATGATTATAATGTTGAAATAGCTAATGCCGTGGCTGAATTAGAAAAAGATATTTATAAATATACTTGTATTACTGAAGATTTTTATCATTATGATTCTGAAAAATCAATAAATGAATTGGATAGCTATGAAGTAATTGAAAATATTATTAACTCAACAGTTAGTTGTGACGATTTAAACGCTTTTTTAACTAAAATAAGTTTTGTAAAATCACTCTATGGTAAAGACGTAGATAGCAAGTTAAATTATTTTGAATTTGATAGCTCAAATGAATTTTTAAGTACAGAACAAATATATGACAAATTTGAGGAAATAGAAGATTATGAACAGAATATATTAGATAATGAAATTCTTCATAATACAAAAAATATAAATGTTAGCATTAATGAAAACATAAAACTTTATGATAATGATAAAGAGGTTTATGGAGTAACAGAGACTGGAAAAAAAGTTTTTCCAATTTTAATTGATAACGACATATATATTCCTGAATCTGCTTTAAAAAGTTTAGGTTTTTATGCTGATTCAAATAATTATAAAGTTAGCTTAAATGGTAGTTTATTAAATAACTATAACTTAGTTATTGAAAGTGCAGATAGCATTACAAGTACTGTTCAAGTTGGTAAAAATTTAACTGTTTGCTCAAATAATGCAACATTTTCAAGTGAAGACATTCCTTTTGATGAAGCATCAAAAACTTTACGAGAACAAATATCACAGCAAAATGATTTTAGCTCTTCTTTTGGATATTATGAGGATAAAACCGGTTTTTTTGGAGAGTACACAATTGAAAATGGAATAGAAGGAATTACCGCTAATGAACAGAGTACATACCATGTAAATTTTAAAAATGAAGTTATAGAAGATGTAAGAGTTTATTATGGAAATATTCCTAAATTTTATGAAGATAATAATATTATAATTACATCTTCACAGGATACTTTAAGAAATTTAAAAAATAACACTTACTTAAATGAAGGAAATTTAGAACCAGAGACTTTTACATACAATGGTGAAAATTATGTTTCATTAAATCTGTTAACTTTAAAAAATGATTATAGTTCATACGATTTAATTGAAAACGACAACACATTCGCTGATAAATTGGAATTTATAAAAAGCAATGAATTTGAATTTAAAAGCTTTATGGATAATAATTCAAGTAAAGAATATGCATTAAACTTAAATTATAATACTTTACAGGATTTATTAGCTAGCGAAGAAAAATCACTGGACGAAACTATAACTGAATATTGTATTAATAATAATCTTGATGTTTTTAAGTTTAAAATGAGTTTAGATTTATATACTACTAATTTAATTAGTGATAATAATTTACAAAAAGATTTTATAAGTTATTACGATAATCAAGCTGAATATGTTTTTATTAGCAAAGATTATATGAAATATGTGGATTCATATATATATGTAAAACAAATTGATGAATTATACAATGAAGAACTAGTAAGAAATGTTCTACATGAAATTATTAATATTAACAAAAAAAATAAATTTAATATAGATGATCAAAAATCATTAGCTTATAGTACAAATATTATTAGATAAAAACTTCTAAAGCAACATTAGAAACTGATTCATTCCTATCAGCAGCATCATTCCAAGAAACAACTCGTATCTTAACAGATGCATCAATTCATGGAAAAGTTGATGAATTAAACGGATTAAAAGAAAACGTATTAATCGGTAAATTAATCCCAGCTGGTACAGGAGCTAAAAAATATAAAGCAGTAGATTATGAATTAGAAGTTCCTTTATTAGAAGAAGAACCTTTAGAAGTATTAGAAAAAGAATTAATGGATTAATTCTTTTTTTTATTGCAAATTATATAAAAAACAAGATATTATTAAAAATAACAAGGTGAATTTGACAAACAATAAAATAAGTGATAGTATATTAATCGTTTAAAACAAGGAGGAAATATGAAAAAGTATGAAAATTCCATAAAAATTAGCGATAAAACAAAGATAGAACAAGAAGCAAGTGTAGAAAGATTAGCTAAAAAATTAAAAAAAATCGGAATAACTAAATTTCAAATTTCATCATTAGGAAATTCTATTTCAAATGGATATTCAACGACTAGACTTTCTAAACCATTATTAGAAAGAATAGAAGGATTAGAATCAAAGTTTGACGAAATAGGGGTTGCAGTAGAAAAAAATAATTTTTCTAGACCACAAAATAATGATGATAGCAAAATTTATAGTTGGCTTAAGAATAATGTTTCTCAAAAAGAAATTAATGAAATGAACAGAATAGATTACATTGAACCGGAAAGTAATTTAGAAACAACAAATTTAACGCTTGAACAAATTTATAAATACTATCCAATTGAGCCAGAATCAAATAGAAAAATTCAAGAAGTTTTTTTTGAAACAGAAAAATCAGTGGCTAATATAGTTATATATAATGGTGGAACAGGACATCTTTTAAATCAAATGTTAAGAGGTGGAAGTATCAAAAATATATTAGATATAACAGATTTAAGAGATACTCACAATTTATTTGGTATTTTAAAAACAATATATGATAACAATAAAAACAATGGAAGTAGAACTCAAGTATTAGTATGTGGAATGCCTAATTTGTTAGGTTTAAAAATAACTGATATATTAAATCATAAAATGAAAAAGGTATCTAAATATTTCCCGAATGTTACATATGTCAATCCACAATTTTGTAAATATCTAGTTTATAATTACAATAATAAAAAATACGTATTAGATCCTCATTATAATCCAGAAGAATACACAAGATTTACAACAAAAATTATGAATACATTAACAGAAAATTTTGTAAATAAACAAAGTTTAATGGAACTTGATATATTTTTGAGTACATTTAGTAAATTAATAGAATTTAATAGAGGTTCATATACAGAAGAACAAATTACATCTACAATAATTAATTTTGTTAAATCTTTAAAATGGGAAAAAACTAAAAATTTTGATAAGGAAATATGTAAGTATATTCTAGATAATTTTCCAGATGATTACTATCATACAGGAAAAAATAATATTAATAAAGTAATAACAATAATTAAAGAAAAAGTAAAATAAGAAATTTTAATAAATTTCTTTTTTTTACAATTTATCAACAAAAACGACAAAATTCGACAAAATTCGACAAATAAAAAATATTAAAATATAATTGGTGATCAAATGTTTTTAATTGAAGAATTTATAATCAGTATCATATTAGTACTTTTTCCAATATTCATGTATATGTTTTATGTAATAAACAGAGAAAACTTAAATCTAGAAAAGAACAATAACTGGTTTGATTTTTCTTTATTATCAAGCCTTTATTTAAGTTCAACAACACCTTTTTATATATTTAATTTCATAATATTATATATAGCTTATAATAAAAAAAGAGACCAAGCTATTATTTTGCTAAGTATATTAATTATGATTTTATACAATGATTTAATCTTAAATTTTATTTTAATAGCATTTTTTTTAATGTACAAATTATCCAATAAAATATTTTCTAAAGCCTATATATTTTTGGTACCAATCATTATAATATTATATAGTAATTCATTTGTACATTTTTTAGTTCATGGTTTAATATTTATAATAGTTTTTTTAATTATAAACTATGTATTTACAATAATAGAATCAATAATAAAATTACATTATAATGTAAAAGAAATAGTAAAAGAACAGAGATATCATACAACATTATTTAAAATAACTCATGAAATAAAAAATCCAATAGCTGTATGTAAAACATATTTAGATATGTTTGATATTAATAAAAAAGAACACTTTAGATATATCGGAATTCTAAAAGAAGAAATGGATAAAATATTATTATTACTACAAGATTTTTTAAGTTTAAATAGTATTAAAATTAATAAAGAAATAATTGATATTACAATGTTAATAGAAGATATAATAAATCAATTTAATCCGATTATAGCAACGGATAGTACAACCTTTAATTATGAAATAATAGATGATGAAATTTATATAGAAGGGGATTACAACAGGTTAAATCAAGTACTAGTTAACGTGATTAAAAATGCTATCGAATCAAAAGAAGAAGATTTAAATATAAAAATTCAAACATTTAAAGATAAATCAAATTACACCATTATGATCAAAGATAATGGATGTGGATTTGATATGGAAGATATGGATAAAATAAAAGAACCATTTTATACCACTAAAACAAACGGAACAGGATTAGGAGTAGCTTTATCATATGAAATTATAAAAGCTCATAACGGAACAATAAATTACGATTCAGCCATAAAAAAAGGAACTATAGTAACAATTAAGCTACCTATAGTTCACCTTGAAGGATAAAATCGTGATGTTTTGTTTCCAAAGCTTTTAATTCATCCTCAGTTATTAAAAAGAAAGTATCAAGTAAAACATCCTCACCAGTATTAGTGATAGGATCATCCCATGTTAAGTCTAAATTATACCAAACATCATCAATTAAAACATAATTCCAAATGTGATCATTAGTTGATAATTTATGATTTTCCAAACCTAACTTATCTAAAAATATAGCCATAACATCAGTATAACCGCCACAAATAGCTTTATTATAAAACAGAGGACCAGTTGCCTTATTAGCATAGTAATTTGGGTCTAAATGTCCACTATTAATATATTCCTCATCATACTTAGTTTTATTAATTATATAATCATGAAAAACTTTGATTTTTTCTTTAACAGACATCTCATCAGTAATTATTTCACTAATAATTTTATCTATTTCTGTATTAACCGAAACTATTTCTTCGTCTGTATAAACATGAGATATTTCTAAAGTGATTTTGTCATAATTATTAACCGTAATAGCAATATTATTATACGAATTAAAAGGATGCACATAATTATTCAAATTATATTCCTTTAAAGTAGTATAAGTAGTAATATCAGCCTTACACAAATCATAATTACATAAAAAATCAAAAGAATTCATTCCACTATTTAAAATAGTATAAAAGGAATTAATCAAATCATGTTTATTATCGATAGTATTAACATAAATGTTTTTGTAATAAATGTCATTTTCTTTTGTATAGTCATTAGAAACTATATCAGATTGCATATATTTAAAAATAACATTCTCAAATATATAACGTTGTATTTGATCTCGATAAGTAAAAGTAACAAATAGAAGTAAACCACTCAAAATCAAAGTAATAATCGTTTTCATATCCTCACCCTAAATCTATTATATTATAATAAAATAAAAAAGTAAATTACATTTCATTTACTTTTTTTGTTAATCTTGATTTATTACGTGCTGCAGTGTTAGCTTTAATAGCATTTGCGCTTTTTGCTTTATCAATTTTTTTAATAGCAGTTTTTAAACTATCGTTAGCTAAATCTTTATCGTTAGCTAAAACAGCTTTTCTAGTATTTTTAATAGCAGTATTCATACTTGCTTTATAACTATGATTAGTTTCTTTTTGTTTTAGAGATACTTTAATTTTTTTCTTTGCGTTTTTCATATTTGCCATGTTACTTTCACCTCCAAGTTCCTTAAACTTATACAATTTTATCAAATTTTCTTAAAAAAATCAAGGCTTTTGCATAAATAAAAGGTAATAGTTAAAAATAAAGTAGGTGAAATAAAAAAATGGAAAAAAAACACTATAAATATAATAGTTACAAAGAGTTCAGTAAAGAAATTATAAATAATATAAATTATACAAATGAACAAGAAAATAACATAAAATTCGAGCAAATAAACGTAGATAAAGAACTAAGTATAAAAATAAAAAAAGAAGTAGGAACTTATATAAATATCGAATATGACAATTTAAAAAATATTCATATAAAAAAATTATTAGAAAAAAAATTAAAACCACTCATAACTAAAAAAAAGATTCTAATAATAGGTTTAGGAAATGAAGAATTTATAGCCGATTCTCTTGGTATAAAAGTAATAGAAAATATTAAAACAAATAAAAATATAAATACTTTCCTACCAAGCATAAAATCAAAAACAGGATTTGAAAGCATTGATATAATCAAAAGCATAATAAAAATAAATAAACCAGACCAATTAATAGTAATAGATTCTTTAGTGACAACTAATCCAGAGAAACTAATAAAAAATATTCAAATAACCACAACTGGAATTAAACCAGGAAGTGGTTATAAAAAAAATGTAAAAACAATAAGTAAAAAAACCATTGGAATCCCCGTATTATCAATAGGAGTACCAGTCGTTATTAATATCAATAATTCTCTTTATATACCCTATGAATTAGACGTTCAAATAAAAATAATATCCTATCTAATCGCAGAAAGTTTAAATGAAATATTAAGTACCAATCCTTAAAAAAAACATAAACTAAAATAGGTGATTACCATGGAAATAAAAAAATTATTAAGTTCTCACATAACAACCAACACCAAAGAAATAAAAAAAAACTCAATCTTTATTGCCATAAATAAAGGCAATGATTATATAAAAGAAGCTATCGAAAAAAAAGCAAAATATATCATAAGTGAAAAAAAGTATAACCATAAAAAAGTAATAACAGTAAAATCAACTAAAGAATTTTTATCAAAATTAGGACAAGAAAAAAGAAATTTATATAACATCCCAGTAATAGCTGTCACAGGAAGTTGTGGAAAAACAACCACAAAAGAATTCATCTACGAATTTTTAAAAACAAAATATAATGTTTTAAAAAGCATTAAAAATTACAACAATCATTTAGGAGTACCATTAACATTGTTGAATATAAATGAAAATACAGATATAGCCGTATTAGAATTAGGTATGAATCACTTAAAAGAAATAGCCTCATTATCAAAAATGTGTAAACCAACTTGCGCTGTTATAACAAATATCGGAACAGCACATATCGGTAATTTAGGAAGTAAAAAAAATATCTTTAAAGCCAAAATGGAAATACTAGAAGGAATGACCAATAAATTTTTAATTATTAATGAACAAGACAAATATTTAAAAAAACTAAAATTAAAAAAATCAAACCTTAAATTTAAAAAAATCAAATATTACAAAACAAAAACAAAATTCATTCTAGAACTAAAGAAAATAAAATACTCCGTAATCTTTAACATACCAGGTAAACATATGCTTAAAAACTTACACATTGCTATTAAAGTAGCTATTCACCACGGAATAGAAATAGAAAGTATAATAAAAACAATACCACAATTAAAAAACGAAGATGGAAGGTTTAAAATATTTAAAAAAGAAATAACATTAATAGATGATTGCTATAATAGCAGTTATGAAGCCTTAAAAGAATCATTAAAATATTTAAAAACCTACAAAGAAAAAAAAGTCATAATCTTGTCTGATATGTTAGAGTTAGGAAAGTTTTCCAAACAATATCATCACAAAATAAATAGATTATTAAAAAAAATAACTAACAAAGAAGTTTATTTAACCGGTGAATATACAAAATATATCAAAGGAAAACATTTTAAAAATAATGAAGAATTAATCAAAAATTTAAAAATAAATAAAAACGATATAATCTTTATAAAAGGAAGTAACTCAACCAATATAAAACAAGTCAGTGAGCACATTAAACAAAAGTATAATTTAACTACATAACTTTGACTTTAACCATCAAATAATATATAATATTTGTGGTGATTTAAAAGTGAAAATTAAATATGAATTAATAACAAAAGATAAAAATGCAAGAAGAGGAAAACTAATAACTAATCATGGAACATATGACACACCAATGTTTATGCCAGTTGGAACATTAGCTACAGTAAAAACTCTATCTCCGGAAGAAATAAAAGAAGTTAAAAGTGCAGTAATACTATCAAATACATATCACTTATGGTTAAGACCAGGTGAAGATATAGTTAATAAAGCCGGTGGATTACATAAATTTATGAACTACGATGGTCCAATCTTAACAGACTCAGGAGGATTTCAAGTATTCTCTTTAGCTAAACCTAAAGATATAAGTGAAGAAGGCGTTAAATTTAAAAGCCATATCGACGGAAGAAAACTATTTTTAACTCCAGAACTTTCAATCGAAATTCAAAACAAATTAGATAGCGATATAGCTATGTCATTTGATGAATGCATCCCATATCCAGCTACATATGATTATGTAAAAAATAGCGTTGAAAGAACTTTAAGATGGGCTAAAAGAGGAAAAGATAACCATAAAAATTAAAAAAAATAATTATTT
>CAYJJY010000001.1:0-35049 GCA_964370615.1 uncultured Muribaculaceae bacterium | reverse complement strand
AATATGAAGATTTAAGAAAATATAGTGCCTTAAAAACAGTTGAAATGGATTTTGATGGTTATTCAATAGGCGGAACTTCAGTAGGTGAAGGAAAAGACGTAATGTATCAAATGGTTGACTATGCCGTTAAATACTTACCAGAAAATAAACCAAGATATTTAATGGGAGTAGGAGATCCAGTAGATTTACTAGAAGGAATACAAAGAGGAATTGATATGTTTGATTGTGTGCTACCAACAAGAATAGCTAGACATGCCAATGCCTTTACATCAACAGGAAAAATAAATTTGAAAAACGCTAAATTTAAAGAAGACTTTTCTAAACTAACAGATGACTGTGACTGTTACGCATGTAAAAATTATTCAAAAGCATACATTAGACATTTAATCGTATCTAATGAAACATTTGGAGCGAGATTATTGTCAATTCATAATATTAGATTTTTAATCAGATTAATGGAACAATCAAGAATAGCAATTGAAGAAAATAGATTTGATGAATTTAAAAATGAGTTTTTAGAAAAATATAACTAAGTTGATCTTCAACTTTTTTTTTATTTAAATAACTGTTATAATTATAATAGGAGATGATTAAATGTTTGAAATAATACTACTAATAATATTGATATTATTAAACGCATTTTTTGTAATGATGGAAATGTCTTTCATAACAATAAATGATTTAAAAATTGAAAATGCTGCTTTGAAAGGAAATAAAAAAGCTAAAAAAATAAATGAAATGATCAAACAACCAAGTAAATTTTTAGCAACTATTCAAATAGGAATAACCTTTGTAGGCTTTTTATCAAGTGCAATAGCCTCAAGTACATTTGCCGATAATCTAACCCCAATATTACATAAAATAATTAAAATAGATTACAACACTTTAAATATAATAACAATTATTATAATAACAATAATACTATCATTTCTAATGTTAATATTTGGAGAACTAGTACCAAAAAGAATTGGAATGAAATATAGAGAAACAATAGCATATAAAACAATAAATATATTAAAAATAATTTCTAATATATTTAAACCATTTGTATTCTTACTAACTAAAATAACTAATATTATATCTAAACTATTTGGTATTAATGAACAAGATGAAGAAATTGTAACTGAAGAAGAAGTAAAAATGCTAGTGGATGAAGCACTAGAATTTAAAACATTACAAAAATATGAACGAGATTATATCCATAATGTTTTAAAACTAAATGATATAAAAATAAAAAATATTATGACATTAAAAAAAGATACTTTTTCTCTAGATATAAATACAGATTTAAGCAGTGCTTTAAATATATTAATAAAAGAAAAAATAATTCATAACAAAATCCCTATAACAGAAAAAACTAAAGTTATAGGAATATTACATTCAAAAGATATAATAAAAAATATAAATAATAAAGATATAAATCTAAAAAATATTATAAAAACACCAATATATATAGAATCAAATAAATTTATATATGAAACATTTAATGTATTAAAAAACAATAAAAGTCAGATAGCAATAATAACTGAAAATAATAAATATATAGGTATAGTTACAATGGAAGATATCTTAGAAGAAATAGTAGGAGACCTATATGATGAATTTGATAAAAATAATTTGACCAATTCATTATAAGATTATAATTAAAGAACTAGAGAAAAAGAATAAGATCAAATTATAAATAGACTAATAAACATTGTTGAATTAAGATTGAATAAATTTTACACTGAATAAGAAAGGTAGGACCCAAATATGGAATATGAAAATTTTGAATTTGATAAAAATATAAAACCAATAATTAAGAGAAATAAATTTACATTAGAACATCTGAAATATACACATTTTTATTTGGATACAAATGAAAATGATGCATCACATCATTATTGTAGTTCATTTGAAATTATTTTTAAAGAGGATGATTTGAGAGTATTACTAACACATACTATGTACAGCTTAGAACAAAATAAACAAATAGTGATTGATGTAGATTCGTTCATAATTCCAGATGAGATAATAGAAATGCTTGCAATGTACGACTTAAGAGATTTGGGGAATAATTATTTAATCGAAGAAGTAGGAAAAGAATATTGGGAGATAGAGTATAATCATAAATTTAAAATAGTAGGTAGCTATGAATTTCAATTAGAGTTGATCAAAAAGCTAAATGGATTATATGATATAATACAATTAGCACAAAAAATACCATTAGTTAAAGGAGAAGAATAAAATGCTAAAAGATATATATGATAATATTGAAAATCCTTTGAATGAAGAAACAGTAAAAAAATTGTTGGAAATTTATTTCGAAACTTATTCATCTAAATCTACACAAAAAGATTTTTATACTAGACTTGTTAAAAGTAATATCGACGGCAAGGTGATTAGAATTCTTTCCAAAAATAATGAAAAATTTTATATTGAAAGGTTTAATTCATGGAAAAATCATATAGTTAATATGACAAGAGAACAAGGAATAAGTTTGCGCAATTATGGGAAAATTAATGATGATTTTATAGTATTAAGAGAGTTTTTAAAAAAAGTTCCAGATGTAAAGACAAAAAAAGAAGCTGATGACATCATGGATAGTAATTATTCTGATTCAAAATTAAAAATAGCAATGGAAAAGCATAGATGGGATAAGGATGGGAGAGATTCATCATGGCAACATGTAATGTCGGAAAAAAATAAGATAGGAACGACAGCACTTCCTGCTATAAAAAATCGTTTATATATAAACTCGGATTCAAACATAACAATAGATATATGCGATTTATTCATTAAAGAATGTGAAAAGTTAAATATTCCATATTATTTTAAATATGATATAGTTGGTAATAGATGTGATACTATAGTTATTTATAGTGATAATAAACATCTTCAAGATTATATTGATATTTTACAAAAAATTAAAATGAAAAATTCAAATATAAGTTTAGGGTTAAAACAACCGCCTCTATTAGTTGGTAAAATAGATGGATGGATTGGTTATGGTTCTGAACCGTCACCTGATTCTAAAGGAAAAAAACGTTCTTATAACGAGGTTAGAAGCAAAATAATTGATGAAACAATAACTGGTGAAATTATAAATTGGATTCGTAGTAATCAAAATATGAAAGTTTCATATAATGGAAACAATATTTCTCTTGATGAATACTTAGCTATGGTTTTAGCAGAAAGTGTTGTAGAACGTTTTAATTCAAATCTCAGACCATATGAGGGAAAAATTCTAAATAAAGAAAAATTATCCAAAGGAATTTTTGAAGAAATTAAATTAAAACCATATATTAACTCTGATAATTTCAAACATAGAATAATCTCTTTCTTTAAACCTAAATTAATAAGTAGATTAGAAAGTTCGATTAATTCGAAAGAAATTATATCTTCATCTCAGATTAGTGAAAATGTAGTAATAGACGTTAAAGCTAAAGATTTCAAAACAATATTAGCAAAAATGAGTGAGAATATAATGAGAGTAGATAAAGATTTTATTAACACAGTAAAAGAAAAGATAAGTATTAATGCTGAAAAGGAAAATATATGTAAGTATAAATTTTGTTATGATAACAAAGTGATTCAAGAAATGAAAAAATATGATGAAAATAATTCACCTGCTAAATCAAATGACAATCGACAAAACCAAAATAACATCAACACTCACATAAACAAAACAACTTCTACAATTCAAATGACAAAATCAAATTTGGATGACAATACTAAGGAAATTTTAAAAATGGTTGAAAAACTAAAAGAATTTGGTGCTACCAATGAGGAAATAAACAATATTGTATTTATGGAATTTAATATTGATTTGAATTTAACTGAAAACTTCACAATAAAAAAAGAAGAAGACAAGACTTTCAATTAATAAATCGTATCGTTTAAAAATTAAATATTAAAAAGTTGCATTTATCTCTTTAAGTAATAAATTTGATAAAATGATTTGACATAATAAAAAAAACTTGATATACTTAATAAGTAGTAATTATTACTATTTAGGAGAAGTTTATGAGATATTCAAAACAAAGAGATTTAATTTACAATATTATCAAAAAAGATTTTGATCATTTAACAGCTGAGCAAATATATCAAAAAGCTAGGGAAGTAATGCCAAAAATCAGTCTAGGAACTGTCTATAGAAATTTATCAGAATTAGTAGATGCTAACATGATAAAACATATACCTGTACCAAACGGTAAAGACATATATGATAAAACATTACACCAACACTTTCACTTTATATGCTTAAACTGTAAAAATGTTCAAGACATCGACGTCGAAATTGACAATAACAAAATAGAGAAGTATAATGATATTGAAATCACATCTTTAGAAATGATCATAAGCGGATATTGTAAAAATTGTAGAAAAGAGGATTAATTATGGAAATTAAAGGAACAAAAACAGAACAAAACTTAATGACAGCATTTGCAGGAGAATCACAAGCAAGAAACAAATATACATATTATGCAGCACAAGCAAAAAAAGAAGGATATGAACAAATTAAAGATATCTTTGAAGAAACAGCTAATAATGAAAAAGAACATGCAAAAATGTGGTTTAAATTATTACATGGTGGAAATATTCCAACAACTTTAGAAAACTTAAAAGACGCAGCTAACGGAGAAAACTATGAGTGGACTGATATGTACGCTGAATTCGCTAAAACAGCTAAAGAAGAAGGATTTGATAAAATTGCCTTTTTATTCGAAAGCGTAGGAAAAATTGAAAAACATCATGAAGAAAGATATTTAGAATTATTAAATAACTTAAAAGAAGAAAAAGTATTTGAAAAAGAAGGAAAAGTTTATTGGATTTGTAAAAACTGTGGACATATTCACTATGCTGAAACAGCTCCAAAAGTATGCCCAGTATGTGTACACCCACAAGCATTTTTCGAAATCGAAGCAAGAAACTTTTAATTAAAACAAAACATCTTATTTGATGTTTTTTTAGGAGAAATATATGGAATTTAAAATAATAATTATAAATCAAGAAGTTAAACACATAATAGATAAAGATGATAAAACTCATGCTGAATGTATGATAGAATATTTAAATGAAAAATATCCTAATCACCCAATTTTTAAACAAATGACAAAAAAAGTACCAGTAAACGTTATGGGTCATTTCTTAAATAAAATAAATGATGATATAGTAATATTTGAAACAACCAGTAAAAGAAGTAATCATTGTAAAAGTGCTATGATTATGTTACCATCTAACTTCAAAAACCAATATCAATTATTAGAACAAGAATTGAATAAATTAAATGATTATGACCATTTTACAATCCTAAGTAACTGTGAATATGAAGACGGTTCATTAAATGGAGACATGACAACTGTTAATAACCAAGGTTTAAAAAAAGCTATATCAAACATAATAGATAAAGACAATCAAAAAACATTAATATAAGCATCACTAATGTGATGTTTTTAAATTTAATTAATAGACTTTTAAACTTTTTTTTGCTATAATGAATAAAGACTTAGAAAGGAGGAAAAAATGAGTAAAATAAATATATTCGCTCTAGGCGGATTAAATGAAATCGGTAAAAATATGTATGTAGTTGAAATAGATAAAGATATCTTTGTATTTGATTCAGGATTAAAATATGCTGATGATAATATGTTAGGTGTAGATTATATCTTACCAGATTATACATACTTAAAAAATAATGAAAATAGAATCAAAGGAATATTTGTAACTAATGGTCACGATGAACATATCGGAGCATTACCAGATATGTTAAGAGATTTAACAAAAACTAAAGTATATGGAACAAAATTTACATTAGATATCTTGAAAGAAGAATTAATTCAAGAAGGTTTACCACAAACGAATTTAGTGGAATCAAACCCACATCAAAAAATCAAAGTAGGTAAATATATTGTTTTCCCAATTAGATTATCTAATGATTCTCCAGATACAGTAGGATATGTATTATATACAAAAGATGGAGCAATTGTTTATACAGGTAACTTTGTATTTGATTCAACTCTACAAGATAGTTATAAAACAGATATTGGTAAATTAGCCTATGTTGGAAAACAAGGAGTATTATGCTTATTAGCAGAATCAACTTTTGCAGAAAAAAGAGGATTTACATCTCCAAATCACCGTAGCTATAACTTTTTTAAAGAAATTATTTATAAAAAAGAAAAAAGAATTTTAATAAATATTTACCAAACTCAAAACTATCGTATTAATGATATATTTAATGCTATTAGTGAAACTGATCGTAAAGTAGTAATTTTAGGTAAACGTTTAGAAAAATCAATCTTAAGTATGATTGAACAAAATTATTTGAACTTTGACCGTAAAAGAATATCAAGCATTCATAATATTAAAGAAGATAATGTTGTAGTTTTAATCTCAGATGAAAGAGAAAAACCATTTTCTAATATTAAAAGAATCGTTAAAGGATATGATAAATTTATTACTTTAAATAGTGAGGATACAATAATCTTTGCCTCACCAATTCATGATGGAACTGAAAGAAGTGCTACTAAATTATTTGATGATATAGCTAAATTAGGGTGTGACCTAATCCCTATGTCTAGTAAAAAGTATTTAGCCCTTCATGCATCAAGTGAAGATTTAATGATGATGTTATCACTTCTAAATCCTAAATATTATTTCCCAGTAATAGGAGAATATCGTCATCAAGTAGCTAATAGTGATGTAGCTAAAACAGTTGGTTATAATGATGAATCAATCGTTTTAAGCATCAATGGACAAGTTACTACTTTTGTAAATGGTAAATTAGTACCAGATAATAAAAATATAAAAGTAGATGAAATATTAATAGATGGTAAAACTCTAGGAGATATCGGTGAAATAGTAATAAAAGACCGTGAAATGCTAGGGGAAAGTGGAATAGTATTAATCAATGCCGTTTTAGATAAAAAAACAAAAGAAATTATCTATGGACCTGAAATTGTTACTAAAGGATTTGTTTACATGAAAGAAAATGAAGAACTAATCATAGAAGCAACAAAATTATGTCAAGAAGCTATAAAAGATAATACTAAAACAGGATATGCTGATTATAGTAAAATTAAAAATCAAATTAGAGATAAAGTTGGTAAATATTTTTATCAAGAAACAGAATCTAAACCTGTTATCTTAACAACAGTTCATGAAATATAAGAAGTAATTCTTATATTTTTATTTGATAAAATTTAAAATGTGTGATAATATATTGTAAGATAGAGAAGTGGTTATCATGAATGTAAAAAAAGCCTTTACATTAGTAGAGTTACTAGCAGTTATAGTTATCTTAGGTGTTATAATTGCAATTATTGTCCCAGTAACTAATAGTATCATAAATAATTCAAAACAATCAGCTTACGACTCGCAAATAGATCTTTTACTAGATCAAGCTCTAAAATATTCAGTACAAAATTCATTAGGTACAAGTAGTACCAAAAAATCAATTCAATATCAGGACTTGATTAATTCAGGTTTAATTCAAACAATCCCTGAAAACCCAATAACAGGAGAAACTTTGGAAGGATGTATTCTGTATTCTTGGCAAAATAATATTAATCAATATCAATTTGAATATTCTGAAAATTGTGAAATAGAGTTTGATTATGCTTATAGTTGCGATAATTATGACAGTTGGAAAAATGAAGCTAATCCCGATAGTGACTTTATTTTTGATAAAAACACCAATACTATTTTAGCTTATATTGGAACAGATACAAGTCCAGTAATACCATGTACTATTGGTGGTATTGAAGTTAATAAAATAGGTTTATCAACTGTAGGAGAAATTGAAAATCATATTACATCAAATAATTCATATGCTTTTGCAAGATATGAAGAAGATGGTTTTGTAATAGAAAGTGTTAAGATTAATAATAACATTAAAGAAATTGGATTGTATGCTTTTTCATATACTTTACTATCAGAAATCGAAATGCCTGATAGTGTAACAACAATAGCAGATGCAGCTTTTGAAGGTACTAATCTAGAAAAGATAACATTATCTACTAATAGCAATTTAGGAGATTCGGTTTTTGCTCCAGTTGTTATGGAATTGAAAAATATGGATATCTATATCAAAGATAGCTGTTTAAATGTAGATAATAATCAACTTATAAGCCCATTTAATGATTCATTCTCATGGCTCTTTAATGAACAATTTTATGGTATTCATGATATCGCTTGTGATGTTTCTAATTTCTATTGTAAAACTATAAAATTTCATAGTGATACTGATTTGAATTGTACAATAGAAACAGCAGATAAGTATTATGAACTTCCAAACTAATATAAGAATTAATTCTTATATTTTTTTATTCACTTCTTTTTCACATTCCCAACATTAAAACTACATATCCACTTGCTATAATTTAATTACAAAAGGAGGAGATATTATAAGTTCAAAATAAAAATACGAAAAACAAAAATAAAACCTTTTGATATCCCAAAATAAAAAGGTAAATATACAAATACTTCTATCAAACTTTTAAAAATATAAAAATAAAAGATAAAGAGTCAAAAAGAAACTTTTTATCTTTTTTTGTGTTATAATTATAAAGTGATGAAGATGAAAAAAATATTAGTTTTAATAATTATATTATTAACAGGATGTAGTAAAGAAGATTATTCAACAAATTTATTTTATATGGATACATTAATCAATATAAAACTATATAATGTTAGTGAGAAAGAATCAGAAAAAGCCTTTGAACAAATAGAAAAATTATATCAAGATTACGAATTAATAGTTAGTAAGTATGATGAAAATAGTGAACTATATAAGTTAAACAATGGAAATACCAATGTTTCAGAACAATTAATTGAAATGATTAATAAAGGACTAGAATGGTCTAATGCAAGTGAAGGTTTACTAAATATAAATATCGGTGATCTAACACAAATATGGAGTGATTTTAGAAACCAAACAATATCACTACCAACTAATTATGAATTAAATAGTATTGATATAAATATGGATAATTTTAAAATAGAAGATAATAAAATTGAAATATCAGGAAATGTTAATATTGATTTAGGAGCTATAGCTAAAGGATATGTCTCAAACCAAGCTAAAGAAATATTACATGATTTAGATATAAATGAATTTATAATAAATGCTGGTGGTAATGTTATAGTTGGAGAAAGTGCAAAAGGATATTACAATATTGGAATAGCAAGTCCCATAAGTGATGAAACATTTATGGTTATAAAAGATGAAAATATCAGTGTTGTAACAAGTGGTTCTTACGAAAGATTTTATGAGTATGAAGGAATATCATATCACCATATTATAGACCCAATAACCAGATACCCAGCTAATCATATGAAAAGTGTTACCGTAATAGGTAAAGATAGTGGCTTATGTGATGCACTATCAACAATCTTGTTTTTAATGCCAATTGAAAAAGGGCAAGATTTTATCACAAATTATGATGTAGAAGTTATTTGGTTTACTAATCAAGACCAAATAATTACAAGTGAGAATTTTAGTTATGAAGAAAAATGATTTTATTTTAATACTAATTTTATTAGTAATTATTTTAATATTAATACTATTTATTAATTTAAACCAACAACCTGCTGATATAGCATATGTTTATTATGAAAGTACTTTAATAAAAGAAATCGATTTAAAAATAAATAATACTTATGAAGTAGAAGGTTTTAATGGAAAAGTAGTTCTTGAAGTTTTAAATAATCAGATAAGAGTAACAGAAGAAACCAGTAATTATAACATCTGCTCCAATCAAGGATTTATAAGTAAATCCAATCAACAAATAGTTTGTTTACCCAATAAAATATTAATCGAAATTGGCGGAAATGAAATAGATACCGAGGTACATTAATGAAAAAATTTATCAGATTATCCCTTTTATTATCACTAGCTATAGTTCTAAATATTATAGAAGCAAGCATTCCATTTTTTTCAGGACAAATACCAGGATTAAGACTAGGATTAGCTAACATAATCACTTTATTTGTACTGTATCAATTTTCTTTTAAAGATGCCATTTATTTAGCTGTTTTAAGAGTTTTCTTAGTAGGTATTTTAAGAACAGGTATATTTTCAACAGCATTTTTTATGAGTCTAACAGGAGTTATAATTAGTTTAATATTAATGTATATAGCCAAAAAAATATTTTCAGAAATAGGTGTAAGTATAATAGGTGCAGTTGGTCATAGTATTGGTCAAATACTAACCATCTTTTTAATATCTCAAATTAATGTAAGTTACTATTTACCATTCATCTTATTTTTTAGCATTATATCTGGTATAATTACAGGAATAATTTGTAAATATTTAAATAATTATTTTAAAGAAAACTTGCAATTGTTATATGAATAATATATAATTATTAAGAAGGTAGGAGATAAAAAATGAAAAAATTAATAATTTTAGTGGCTTGTGCATTCATTTTTACAGGATGTAATAGCAATTTAAAAGAAGGAACATTCACAGGAACGGCAATCGACACTTATGGTGGAAAAGAAAATACATCAACAGCCGAAATTATAGTTGATAGTGAAGGAAAAATAACTTCAGTATATTTAGATACAACTTATACAACTTATACAGGTGAGGTAACAACTAAAAAAGCTTTAGGTGATTCTTACGGAATGAAAACTGGAAATTCAGATTATGGTCAATCAGATTGGGAATGGTATGAACAAATAAAAGCATTAGAACAAGCTGTTATAGATAATCAAGGAATTGATTTTATTACTTTAGATGAAAATGGAAAAACAGATACAATTAGTGGATGTACAGTTCAAATTGAATCTTTAGTAGAAGCATTAAATAATGCATTAGAAGAAGCAAAATAATTTGCTTTTTTTAAATATTCAAATTTGACATAAATTTAAAAATATGTTAATATTATTTACGGAATGGCACATTATTCTAGTCGATAATGTTTATTATGAAGATGGGATTAAACCACCATTAATAGAGCATACCTGTGAAGCTTCTTGTGCTTGCTTTATACGCCCAGTTTAGGGTGAGTGCTGGAAGAAAGAGTTTTTGGGCAACCGCAATGGCATGCGCAATTGACCCAACTACTTGCGGAGACCTATACTTGTTATTAACCTATACACACCATGTTGATGGATTAATGACGAATTAGGATTAAACCTACTATGTGGCGAAAAGTTACGAGTAGTGTAGCTTGTCTTGCGTGAAATATGGGAATATGAGATCTTATAATTTATAGTTTAGCTAACTTAAATTAGAATTGCTCATTGAAACATATCTTGCAAAAAAGAATTAATAATAAACAGTCGGGGGAGAAATTTCCTAGAGTGCTTAATATAGGATTGCAGTGCGTACTAAGTGGCAATCAAGTCATACGATTGGTAACAACGTATTTGATTTATTAAAGGGGAACCGCTTTACTGGTAACGGTAAGTTAAATCAAGGGAAATCCAACTTGACCTAAAGACGTAAAGTTTACTGTATTAAAAGCCATTTACAGAGTTTATAACTCTTTTTTTATTAAGGAGAAATATGAAAAAAGAAATAAAAAAACAAATCGAAAAAAAAGAAAAAAAAATAGTAGATTTTAACTGGATATTTAAAGTTACAATCATAGCTTTCATAATAAGTTTCTGTCTATCAGGATTATCAGAAACATTCATCCCGCAAGTTAACTTCTTTGTAGCTATAATAATACTAATACTGTTTATATCATTTGGAATAATGTTTGATATGGTAGGAGTAGCAGTAACAACAGCAGATGAAGCACCATTTCATTCAATGAGTTCTCGTAAAATAAGAGGGGCGAAAATGGCAGTTAAACTTAAAAAAAATGCCGATAGAGTAGCATCATTTTGTAACGATGTTATTGGTGATGTTTGTGGGATTATATCAGGAAGCGTTGGGATAAGTATCTCAATCACAATATCAAATACATTTTATATCGATTTATTTATCGTGACACTAATTGTAACAGCAATAATAGCAGCACTTACAATCGGTGGAAAAGCAATGTGCAAATCAATTGCCATAAATAAAAGTAATGAGATATTATATACATTTTCCAATATATTAACACTGAAGAAGTAAGATACTTCTTTTTTTATTGATATTATAACTCTTATATGTTATAATTCCTATGGAAGTGATGTCATGAATATTTTAATAACTTTAAACGATAAAAAAAACACCTATAAAGCCATAAAAAAAGATAATATATATACATACAAAGACCAAGAATTTATAGTTGTCGTTGATACAAAAAAAAACATCATAACAAGAAAAAATAAAACATATAAATTAAATTTAAAATTCAAAGAAAAAACTATAACAAAAAATATTTGTGAAATCGAAAATAAAAAATTTACAATTGAAATAAAAACTGATAAAATTATAAATAATAACCACTACCACATAGAATATAAAGTTTTAGGTGGCGAAAAAATAAAATATACATTGGAGGAAATAAATGATTGAATTATTACAAAATATCTTAGCAAATATCTTTAAAGAAAGTGGATATGAATATAACCCACGAGTAATTATTTCAAATCGACCTGATTTATGTGATTATCAAAGTGATGATATATTTAAACTAGCAGCTATTTACAAAAAATCACCAATTGAAATTGGCGAACAAATTGTAAATAACATCAACACAATAGAAAATTTTAATGACTATTTTACAAAAGTAGAATTTGTAAAACCAGGTTTCATCAACATAACTTTAAGTGATGAATTCATAAATAATCAAATAAATAAAATGTTTAATAGTGAAAATTACAACCTAAAAAAACCAGAACATATAGAAACATATTATTTAGATTATGGTGGACCTAATATAGCCAAACCATTACATGTTGGTCATTTAAGAACAGCTATAATAGGTGAATCAATCAAAAGAATTATTAAATTTATGGGACATAATACAATAAGTGATGTTCACTTAGGTGATTATGGATTACAAATTGGACAAGTAATTTATGGAGTTATAAGTGATAATTTAAAATTAGAAGAAATAACATTAGAATACTTAGATAAAACATACCCTAAAATGAGTAAACTATGTAAAGAAGACGAAGTTATTTTAGAAAAATGTGCGAAAATCACTAAAGATTTACAAGAAGGAAATAAAGAATATCATGAAATTTGGCAAAAAATTTGTGAAGTATCTATCGGAGACATAAAAAGAATTTACGACTTCCTAGGTGTAGAATTTGATTTATGGTTAGGTGAAAGTGATTCTTATAAATATATAGAAACAATAAAAAAAGATTTATTAGATAAAAACATTCTTAAAGAAAGTAATAATGCTTTAGTAATAGAAGTTGAAGAAAAAGAAGATAAAAAAGAAATACCACCATTATTATTCCAAAAAAGTAACGGAGCCTATTTATACGGAACAACTGATATGGGTTCCATTTATGAACGTGTAACACAATTTAATGTAAATAATATCTTATATATAGTTGATAACAGACAATCACTCCATTTCGAACAAGTATTTAGAGCCTGTAACAAATGGGGAATTACCAAAAATATTGGTTTAAAACACTTAGATTACGGAACTGTAAATGGAAGCGATGGAAAACCATTTAAAACAAGAAGTGGTGAAGCATTTAAATTAGATGATTTATTTAATCAAGTAAAAGAAGTATTTATAAGTATAAAAGAATCAAATCAAGACATGCAAGAAGAAGACATTAATAAAATAATGAATGCTATTATAAAATTTGCTGATTTACAAAACAATCGTGAGAAAGATTATATATTTGATATCGAAAAATTTTCAAATGTCGTTGGTAAAACAGGACCATACATACTATATACATATTTAAGAATGAATAAAATTTTAAAAAATGAACAAATAGATATTGAAAATTTAAATAATTTAATATATAATGATGTAGATCGAGATTTACGAATCAAATTATTACAATTTGAAAAATATATTAATTCAGCATTCAATGAAAAAATGCCGAATCATATCGCTGAATTTATCTATGATTTATCAGTAAATTGTAATAGTTTTTATCAAACGAATCATATGATCGGTCAAGAAGAAACAAAAAAACAACAATGGCTATTATTAATAAAATATACAAATCAATTAATCAAAGATATGTTAAATCTATTAATAATAGAAATACCAACAAAGATGTAATGTTTTTTAAAAAACTACATAATATAAAATTAGTTAAAGTGGAGGCTGTTTATGAAATTAAACGAATTGACAAAAAAAGAGTTAGATTTATTATCATTTACTGATCTAACAGAAATCATTTTAAAAGAAGAAAAAAAATCTTTAAATACACCAACTATATTTAAAAAAATCTGTGATTTATTAGAATATAGTGATAGTGAATTCGGAGATAAAATTGGAGATTATTACACATCACTAACAATCGATAAAAGATTTGTTTTCTTAGAAAATAATGAATGGGATTTAAGAGAAAAACACGCGATTGAATTAACTCTTGATGAAGAAGAAGAAATCGAAGATGAAGAAGAAACTGAAATCGAAGTTGAGGAAGAAATAATCGATGATGAAATAGCAGATATTGACGAAGTTGATGATGATGTTGATGATGATTTAGGTGATGATTTAACTATTTTAGCAGAAGATGAATTAGAAGAAGATTTAGAAGATTAAGACATAAAATATGTCTTTTTTTTATTATCAAATGAAATTTACTCTTGTTAATAAGTTTATAAAATGATACAATTTTATATAGTCAGGAGGATATGATGAAAAAAGCATTCACATTAGTAGAATTACTTGGAGTATTAGTTATTTTAGGTATAATTTTAGCTATAGCAACCCCAATTGTTAACAGTATTATAAATGAATCAAAGCAGGTAGCTTATGAAGAACAAATCAATATATTAATCAAACAAGCAACCCTTTTTTCAACAAAAAATAATTTAGGTTATGAAAATAATAATTATAAGACAATAGAATTTGAAGAATTAATAGATGATGGTTTCATTAATGAAATACCCAAAAATCCTCTAACCAATGAAACTTTAGAAGGTTGTATAGTTTATGCTTGGAAAAACGAAATTTCCCAATATGATTTCAAGTATGAAGAAGAATGTAACCCGGATGATGATAATGACAGTTATAAAGTAACAATCGAAATTAGTAATACTTTTAATTGGTACAATGAAGATATAAAAGTAAATGTAATTACGAATGGAAATTCATACCAATATTGTGTTAGTAACACTGAATGTATACCCAATAAAACAGGTGAAATTTTAATAGTAGAAGAAGGTGTCCATACCGTTTGTGCTGTAGCGCAAAATTACGGAAAACAATCAGAAGTTGTTTGCCAAGAATTTAAACTAGATAAAACCACACCGGTTTTAGAAGCAAAAGAACTGAATATAACACTATTAAAAAATACAAACAACGAAATAAAAGAATTTTTCACATATTCTTTCGGAATAAGTGGTGGTGAATTATTGTGTGATTTTAATAATACCATAGAATTAAAAGATGGATTAAATCAAGTGACATGTACAGCAAATGGTAACAACAATTTAAAAGTAACAAAATCTATCAATATCACAATTACCGAACCTAATTTAATGATAAGTGGTGAAGAATTTCAAAATAAAATTGGAACTTATCGTGATACAATAAAAGAAATAAATTTTTTATCAAGTAAAAGTGGTAAATATGAAACAGCTACAATTAAATGGGATTTATCAGAAGATAATAATGAAGTTGTTGTTGGTTACATTGAAGAAGTAGAAGGAAGACAAATTCTTAATATAGAATCAAACGGAAAAATTATTGCTCATGAAAAATTAGGAGGGTATTGTACAACTTATAATAATCAATACAAATCATTATTTTGTAAATTTATCGCTTTAGAAAATATAAACTTTAACAATGCTTTAGATACAAGTAATGTTACCGATATGTCATATTTATTTCAAAATAACAGTAAATTATTAAGTCTGGATTTATCATCTATAGACACATCAAATGTTATTAATATGACCAATATGTTTAATAATGTTCAATCTATAACAACTTTAGATTTAAGTAATTTTAATACCAGTAAAGTAACAAGTATGCTTAATATGTTTGCCAGTACAATTAGTCTTACAGATATAAATTTAACATCCTTCAACACAAAAAATGTAACTAACATGAATTATATGTTTACTAATGTGTCAAAAATAAAAACTATAGATGTGAGCTCTTTTGATACCAGCAACGTCACAACGATGACTCAAATGTTTGGGTACATGTACAGTTTAGAAAATTTAGATTTAAGTAATTTTAATACTAGTAAAGTAACAAGTATGGCCGTAATGTTTTCAGGTTCTGCAGCTAAAAATATCATTTTAACATCATTCGATACCAGTAACGTCACAACGATGACTAGAATGTTTAATTATGCAACAAGATTAGAAACACTCGATTTAAGTAGTTTTGATACCAGTAAAGTAAATGATTTCTCAAAAATGTTTACCCAAACAACTAAAGTCACAACAGCCTATGCTAAAACAACCCAAGACGCTTTAAACTTCAATAATTCAAGTGAAAAAGCAGCCAATATTAATTTCATAGTAAAACCATAATTAAAATATTCACTTTTTAAAATTAATTACATAATATTAAATAGGTGAGAAGCATGGGTAAGTTAGAATTATTTAAAGAGTTTGTTAAAAAAAATCCAAAATTGTTACAGTATGTTAAAAACAATGAAAAAACATGGCAACAATTTTATGAAATGTATGATTTATACGGGGAAGAAGAAACGACTTGGAAAGATTATTTAACACCACCAATAAAAGAAGTAGCTGCAACATCTACAATATTAGGGGTAAATGACATTTTAAATTGGGTTAAAAATTTAAATTTAGACAACGTCCAATCCGGAGTTAATAATATTCAAAAAATATTAGGTGTAGTAGAAGGGTTTTCAAGTAAAGAAGAACCAGTCAAAGAAACCGGATATCGACCACGACCACTATATAAACATTTAGATGATTAATGACCTTAGAACTACAATATAAATTAAAAAAAAATCCCAATTATTTAAAATATTTAAGAGAAAACTCTACCTGGTATAAATATTTAAATCGTGACCCTAATTTATTTATAAGTTTTGAAGAAGAAATGAAAAAAAATTATAAACTAAAAACCAGTGACAAATTAAGTAAAGCTTTAGATACCTTTGAGATGATTCAAACCATTTTTTTAACACTAAAATAGTTTGTTCACCAAAGATATCTTTTTTTTATACATTTCCCCCTTATAAAAAACATAAAATAGTATAGGTGAGAAGATGAAATTTTTAAACCAAATCAATGAATTTATATTAGAAAAAAACTTTAAAACCATATATGAAAACAATAAAATTAACATAATAAATTATCTAGAAATACTAGATTTAAATGACAATAAAATAAATCTATTAATCCCTAATAAACACATGATTATAACCGGTAAAAAACTATCAGTTTCAAAATTATTAGATAAAGAAATCTTAATAGAAGGTAATATCGAAAAAATAGAATTTAGGTGATGAAATGCTAGAAAGCAAGATACTTTTAAATGTAAAAGGAAAAAATATTGAAAGATTTTTAAAAAGATTAAATCAAAATAATATTAGTTTACTAAAGCTAAAAAGATTAAATTATAACGAGTACGAAGTACTGATTCATAAAAAAAACTATCATCAATTACTAGAATTAAAAACTATTTACGAAGTTACAGAACAAAATATCTATGGTATAATTAAAATTAGGAAAGAAATTTTCAAACATAAATTTATAACATTGTTTATAGTTTTAGGCATTATTTTAGTTTTATATCTTAGTAATTTAATATTTAAAGTTGAAGTAATTCATAGCGATAGTGAGTTAAGAAATTTCTTAATTGAAGAATTAAAAAAATATGAAATTGATATATATAATCCTAAAAAAAGTTTTTCCGAATTACAAATAATTAAAGAAGAAATACTAAATAATCATAAAGATAAAATTGAATGGTTAGAAATTATTCAAAATGGTACAACTTATACCATTAGAGTAGAAAAAAGAACAATTAATGAAGAAATAAATCCATTAACTAATCAAAATATAGTAGCAGCCAAAGATGCTATTATAATGAAAATCATAACCAAAAGTGGTGAAGAATTAAAAACAACCGACAGTTATGTGAAAAAAGGTGAAGTAGTAATATCAGGAAATATTTATCTTAACGATCAAATAAAAAATACAATTCCAGCCGAAGGTGAAGTTTATGGCGAAGTGTGGTATACTGTAGATGTTGATTACCCATATTACTATAGTGAAAGTTATGAAACAAACAATTTCATAAATACATATACTTTTAATTTTTTAAACTATAATTTTTATTCAAAAGAAACTTTTCAAAATAAAAAAACTGAAAAAATTTATCTTTGGGAACATCAAATTTTACCATTATCCATCTCCCAAGATAAGCACATAGAAATAGTTAATATTAATCAATTTCTAACCTTAGAACAAACTATAAAAAAAGCTTATATAAAAGCTGAAAATGAAATTTCTAGTAATTTAAGTGATGAGGAGTATATAATTTCTTCCAGAATATTAAAAACAGCAACGGATGAAAAAGGGGTAAAACTAACAATATTTTTTGCAGTATGTGAGAATATAACAGCATATCAACCAATAATGGAGGTAACAGATGATTCGTGATATAGTAATAGATATAATAGAAAGTACATGGCCAATAGTTTTTATATGTAGCGTTATAGTAATAACAATCAAGGCATATGACATTTTAGTAAATAAAAAAGAATTTATTTTTTACAAAGAATTTATTATTTTGACATTTATTATATATTGCATTTGTTTATTTCAGATTGTTACATTTCAAGATGTTTCATGGTCAACAAATAATTTTGTTTTATTTAAGGAAATTACGCGCTATGATTTTGGAAGTAGTTCTTTTATTAGAAATGTCCTAGGGAATGTTTTATTATTTGTTCCCTTAGGATTTTACTACTCATATTTTTTGAAAATAAAAAATTATATATACATATTATTAATGGTTTTATTAAGCTCTTTAACTATTGAAACAACACAATTATTAATAGGTAGAGTTTTTGATATCGATGACATATTATTAAACGTTATTGGTGGAACAATAGGTTATTTAAGTTATTTAGTATTGGACAAACTATTTTTCTTGAAAAAACGCTATATTTGTAATATAATAACAATCGTACTAATTGTTTTAATAGCAATTTATTTAGGAGGTATTTATGTTTGATATAATTAATGAAACTAATGAAGATATAAAGTATCTAAAAGATATAGAAAAAGTATTAACAAAAATGACAGATGATTTTGATTTACACGATAGTGCTTTTAATGTCATCATAATTGATAACGAACAAATAAAACAAATAAATAAACAATATCGAAATATTGATAAACCAACAGATGTGATTTCATTCGCACTAGAAGATTTCCAAGATATTAAAACACCTATTAAAATGCTAGGAGATATCTATATATCAATCGATAAAGCTAAAGAACAAGCTATAGAATATAATCACAGTTTACAAAGAGAATTAGCTTTTTTAACAACTCATGGCATGCTCCATTTATTAGGTTATGACCATATGAACGAAGAAGACGAAAAAGAAATGTTTGAAAATCAAAATAAAATTCTAAAAGAATTAGGATATGAAAGAGGTAAATAATGAGAAGTGGATTTGTAAGTTTAGTTGGAAGACCCAATGTTGGGAAATCAACATTATTAAATAGTTTAGTTGGTAAAAAAGTAGCCATTACTTCAAATAAGCCTCAAACTACAAGAAACATAATTCAAGGAATATATAACGACGAAGAAACACAAATTGTCTTCGTTGATACCCCTGGAATACACAAACCTAACCATAAACTAGGAAAGTATTTAAATCAACAAGCATATTATTCAATCAACGATGTCGATGTTATTCTTTTTTTAGTTGATGCATCAGAAAGTTTAGGTAAAGGTGACATGTTTGTTCTAGAAAGATTAAAAGAAGCAGAAAAAAAAGTTATCTTAGTATTAAATAAAGTTGATAAAATGCCTAAACCAGACGTCTTAACTAAAATAGTTGAATATAAAGATCTATACCCATTTGCGGAAATAGTACCATTATCAGCATTGAAAAAAGACAACACAGAAGCTTTATTAAAAGTATTAAAAAACTACCTACCAGACGAAATAAAATATTACGACGATGATACTATAACAAATAAAAGATTAGAATTTATAATCGCTGAAACTATCAGAGAAAAAGTATTTAATTTAACATCAGAAGAAGTACCACATTCAGTAACATGTATAGTTGAAGACATGAAAAAAGATAAAGATAAATATATTATAAATGCCTCAATAATAGTAGATAGAGATTCTCTTAAAAAAATTATAATAGGGCATCAAGGATCAAAAATTAAAGAAGTGGGAATAAAAGCACGTAAAGAATTAGAAGAATATTTAAATGCCACTATTTACTTAGAACTATTTGTAAAAACAATTAAAAAATGGCGCGATAAAGAAAAATACTTACAAGAGTTTGGTTTTTCTGATTTTGATGAATAAAAAATAAAAATAAAGCCATTACCTTAACAGGTGAGGGAAATGAAAAAAGAAAACTTATGGAACAAATTTAAAAAAACAGGAAAAATTGAAGATTATTTAAATTACAAAAAGGAGAATTAAAATGGAAGTAGAAGTAGGACAAACATACAAACATTTTAAAGGTAATGAATATCAAATAATAGCCTTAGCTAAAGATTGTGAAACATTAAAAGATATTGTTGTTTATCAATCTTTAAAAGACAAAGTAGTTTGGATAAGAGATTATAAAGATTTTGTATCTGAGGTAAAAAAAGAAAATTATCACGGAAAAAGGTTTTTATTAATTGATTGAGGAAGTAGAAGGTATAATTTTTAGTACCGTAAATTATAAAGAAAGCAGCATCATTTTAAATGTGATAACAAAAAAATATGGAATTATTGGAATTCTAGCTAAAGGAGCTAAAAGATTAAAATCTCCTCTAAGAAGCTATACCGATAGATTAACATATGCTAAATTTCAAATAGTTTATAAAAAAGATAAACTTTCTCTTTTAAACAACGTTGATAATATAGATTCATTCAAAAACATTAAAAAAAACATCAAAAAAATTACTTATGCTTTATATTTACTTGAACTATCGACTCAAGTCTTAAAACAAAGTAATGATTTAGTTATATATGACTTATTAATATCAGCCTTAACCAAAATTGATGAAGGCTACGATGAAGCAGTAATAACTAATATAATAGAATTAAAATATTTAGACTATTTAGGAGTTATGCCAATTCTAGATAGTTGCTATAAATGTGGAAATAAAGAAATAATAACAATTTCTGATGAAGGATATCTATGCAAAAAATGTATAACAAATGAAAAAATATTAAATAATAAAAGTTTAAAATTAATTCAAATGTTTTATTATGTAGATATTTCTAAAATAACCAATGTTGATATTAAAGAAAACATCAAAAAAGAAATAGATGACTTCTTAAATAGTTATTATGAAAGATACACAGGACTTTATTTAAATAGTAAAAAATTAATAAATAATTCAAAAATAATGAACTAAATGTTCATTTTTTTATTTTTTAGATAACATTGACATTATTCTCATCATTTTATATAATATAAAAGACAAGAATAAAAATGAAAAGGGGTAAAATATGAAGAAAACACTAGTATATTTAATGAATGGATTTGGAGTAGAGCAGAAAGACTCTTTTAATATTTATAACCAAAATTTAATGCCAAATTTAGACCGTTTAATAAATAAAAATTTATTTGGACAAATAGAATGTACCAACCTAGATTTATATAGTGGTTATCGTGAGTTTAGTACTAGTTCTAAAGATTCTTTAACATACCCATTTTTAAATCAATATACCCAAGATTTAGATTTAAATCCAAATATGAAAAGCTTAATGGAAAGAATACCAGAAACATTCACAATTCAGTTATTTGTATTTTTAAAAAATAATAAAACATTTGAACACTTAAGAGCAATTTCAGAATACTTACAAAAGAAAAATAAAAAAAATATTAACCTTCACTTCATATTAGATTCAAAAAATATAGATGAATATAAAAATTTTGATAATTTAATTACTAAAATAAGTTATTCATTTAAAGATTTACCAATCAAAACAATTACCGGTAAAAAAATTCTTAAAAACAACCCCAAATCATATCTTCAAATATTAAATAAAGGGGTAGGAGAAAAATGGAAGGAATTAGGTAAAAAATTCGAAACTTTAAGTAATGCCAAAATTCAACCAGAAGATGCAGAACCTTTTTACTACGTTGATAAATTTGAATTTGACCAAAAATCATGCGTACTATTCTTAAACTACGAAAAATTTGATTGTACTGATTTTGTTGATGGAATGAAAACATATAATAATATTACCAACTTTTATTCTTTTTTTCCATTAACAGGAGTAGATTACCCATTATTTGCTTATCCAACTTCTAATATATGTATGGCAAATCATTTGAATAAATTACAAGTAAAAAGCTTGATTTTAGCTCAACCAGATACAATAAATAACATCAGTTATTTTATAAATGGTTTAAAATCAGAAAATAGTCCTAACGTAGCTATCGCACCAATTCAAACTGAATACTTAACCAATATAGAATACTTTAATAAATTTACAGATAATCCTGATTATGACTTATTTGTAATTAATGATGATATAAGTAAAAGTGCAACCATAGATGAATTAAAAGAAAATTTAAAAAGAGTTGATAAAACAATTGAACTTTTAGAAAAAGTTTGTGAAGAGAAAAAACTAACGCTTATTATCTCATCATTATTTGGAATAAAAAAAGAAATAAAACAAGACCACATTACAAAACATTTAGTAAACTTCTCTTCAAAAGTTCCATTTATAATCAAAGATGAACAATTTACAAAAGACAAATATCAAATTGCTTATGGAGATTTAAGCAATTTAGCTGATACAATATATACTAATGTCAATATTGACCACGTTGGAACAGTTTTAATTAAAAAGAAATCATTTTTGTCATCAATCTTAAAAAAATAGTTGACTAAAATACAATATAAATATAAAATAATAAACTATATAGGAGGTACATATGGAAAAAATAACAATGGAAGAATTGGTAACTTTTTGTAAACAATATGGATTTGTTTACCAAGGAAGTGAAATATATGATGGACTTGCTAACACATGGGATTACGGACCATTAGGAGCAAGATTAAAAAACAATTTAAAAGACGCATGGCGCAAAAGATTTATTCAAGAAAGAAAAAATGCTTATGAATTAGACCCAAGTATTTTAATGCATCCAAAAGTTTGGGAAGCATCAGGGCATGTAAGTAGTTTTTCAGATCCATTAATTGATTGTAAAGAATGCAAAATGAGACATAGAGCAGATAAACTATTAGAAGATGTTGGATTAGAAACAGCAGATTCTCTAACACACCAAGAAATGATTGATTACATTAATGAAAATAAAGTTAAATGTCCAAAATGTGGTAAAAGTAATTTTACTGACATTAGAGAATTTAAACTAATGTTTGAAACATATCGTGGAGTAACAGAAGATAGTAAATTGAAAATTTATTTACGTCCAGAAAATGCTCAAGGAGAATATGTTAACTATTTAAATGTTTTAAGAACAAGTCGAACTAAATTACCATTTAGTATTGGACAAATTGGTAAAGCATTTAGAAATGAAATCACACCAGGTAACTTTACTTTTAGAACCATCGAATTTGAACAAATGGAATACCAAACATTTTGTAAAGAAGGTCAAGACACTGAAATCTATGAATATTATAAACAATATGGAAAACAATTTTATATAGATTTAGGAATTAAAGAAGAAAATTTAAGATTTAAAGATCATGATAAATTAGCGCACTACGCTAAAGCAGCTTGTGACATCCAATATAAATTTCCATGGGGATTTGATGAGATAAATGGTACACATAATAGAACAGATTTTGATTTAAAAAGACATCAAGAATATAGTGGTGTTTCAATGAATTATCTAGATCCTGAAACAAATGAAAAATATGTACCATATATTATTGAAAGTACTTATGGCGTAGATAGAAGTATCTTAACAATTTTATTTGATGCATATACTAAAGAAAGTGATAGAGATGTTTTAAAAATTCATCCAGTATTAGCGCCTTACAAAGTAGCAGTACTACCACTAATTAAGAAATATCACAGCGATAAAGCTTGTGAATTATATGATTTATTAGCTAAAGACTTTATGGTGACTTACGATGAAGCTGCAACAATTGGAAAAAGATATCACCGTAACGATATAATTGGAACACCATTTTGTGTTACAGTAGATGATGATACATTAAATAATAATACAGTAACTGTAAGACATAGAGATACAAAAGAACAAGAAACTATAAAAATAGAAGATTTAAAAGACTTTATTTCTAAAAAAATATATTTCTAGAAAAATATTTTAATTTCAAAAAAAATGTGATAAAATGAATATAGTAGGCAACTATTTTCATAAGGAGGATAAAACGGGTATGAATTTAAAAAAATGGTTTACAGCAGATGAAGAGCTAATTGATGAAAATACTAGTGAACAATATTACGCAGTAAAAAAATCAGAAATTCTTCAAGAAGATGGAAATACAAAATTAGTGTTACTAGAGCCAAGAGCTTTCTCAGAAACACAACAAATAGCTAATCAATTAAGAGAGAGAAATACAGTTGTAGTTAACTTAAAAAGAGTTACAGCAGATCAGGCAAAAAGAATAATAGATTTTCTAAGTGGAACTATTTACGCCATTGACGGAAGCATCCAAAAAGTAGGTGGTGGTATATTTTTATGTACACCAAATAATGTTAAAGTAAATGGAAAAATAACAGATGAAACAGAAGGAAAAGATATTCACGATAATAAAGATTTAAACATCGAGTGGTAGAATAAATTAGAGGTGATATTATGCAAAAATTTAATAAAACTCTAAGAGGATATGATCCTGACGAAGTAAATGCTTTTATTGATAATATCATTAGTAAAGTAGAAATAATCATAAAAGAGAGTAATAAAAAAGACGAAGAATTAAAAAAACTTAGACAATTAGAATTAATTAATAAAAGTTTAAGTGAAAAAATTAATCGTTATGAACAAACAGAAGAAACATTAAAAAAATCATTAATGATGATTGAAAAAACTTCTGAACAAATGAAACTACAAACTTTTCAAGAACGTGAGTTATTAATAAACGAAGCTAAAAAAAATGCCAATCGAATCGTAAATGAAGCTTTATTAGAATCAGAAACAATTGAAAAACAAACAGAAAATTTAAAAAGAAATATGATTTTATTGAAAAGAAAACTAAAAAATATTTTAGAAACACAACTAGAATTAGTTGATGAAATCGAAGTAGTTAATATCTAAAAGGAGTTAAAACTCTTTTTTTAATACTTTTAAAAATACAAAAGAATAAAATTAATTAGATATTGACTTTAGATGAATATATTTATATAATTAAAAAGATTAGATAGGAGAAATTTATGTTAGTAAGTATTTTATTATTAGTTGTCGGATTTATCATTTTGATAAAAGCAGCCGATATTTTTGTTGATTCTGCTAGTGATACCGCGCTACATTTTAAATTATCAAAAATGGTTATAGGATTAACGATAGTAGCCTTTGGTACAAGTGCTCCTGAGTTTGCAGTTAGTATGCAATCATTAATTAATGATTCAGGTGATTTAGTCCTTGGAAATGTTATAGGTAGTAATATAATAAACACACTCTTAATTTTAAGTATTGCCTGTATGATAAAACCAATAAAAGTAAAAAGTAATACCGTAAAAAAAGAAATACCAATTTATATGCTATTGTCTTTTGTACTTTCAGTTTTATTTTTTGATGTAGTTTTTAATTTAGAAACTATAAATATGATTTCAAGATCAGATGGAATAGTAATCGTATTATTCTTCATAATTTTTATTTATTACTTAATAAGTATTATGAGAAATAGACCAAGTGAACAAGAGTTACCTAAAAATTCAATGTTTAAATCAATTGTATTCATGATTTTGGGAATTATAGCAATAGTAGTTTCCAGTGATCTAGTTGTTGCTCAAGCTATAAATATTGCTAATTATTTAAATATTAGTGAACGTATGATATCCTTAACAGTAATAGCTTTAGGAACATCATTACCAGAATTAGTAACATCAATCTCAGCAGCTCGTAAAGGAGAACAAGACATATTAATTGGAAATATTATTGGTAGTAACATCTTTAATATTTGTGTAGTTCTAGGAATACCAGTAGCGTTATTTGGTAATATCATCCCAAATGCCTTCCAAGTAGTAGATTTCATAATTATGTTACTATCTTCAATTGTTTTATTCTTATTTGCTAGAAAAGGATATGTTTTAAATAAAGTTGAAGGATTTATAATGTTTATTATTTTTATAATCTATTATGGATACATAATATTTTTCTAAACATCTTAACAGATGTTTTTTTTTAAAAGGAAAATTAAAAAACTTAGCCTATATAACTTATAGGAGGTGAAAAATGAATCATATAAAATATTATATAAAAAAATACGAATTATTAAAGTACAAGTATTGCTTATTACTAATCCCACTTATAATTGTTTTAATATTAATTATTCCAAAAAATGAACCCATTATGACTACAACCCCAACACCCACACTAGAAAACGAAATTCAAACCATAAAAATTGATATCAAAGGAGAGGTAGTTAATCCTGGAATATATGAATTGAAAGCAAATAGTCGGGTAATTGATGCTATAAATGAAAGTGGTGGATTCACAGAAAAATCAGATACAACAGTAATTAACTTAAGCAAAATATTACATGATGAAGATGTTATAATTATCTACTCAAAACAAGAAATAGAAGTGATGACATCAGGAGAAACAAGTGTTAAAATAATTGAAACAGAATGTTACTGCCCTGAGTTACCAGAAAATATTGCTTGTATAGAAGAACCAATAACAGAAACTGAAGACAATAGTAAAATCTCACTTAATAAAGCAACACTAGAACAACTAATGACATTAAGTGGAATAGGAGAATCAAAAGCAAAAGCCATCATAACATACAGAGAAGAAAATGGGAATTTCAAAACAATTGAAGAAATAATGGAAGTAAGTGGAATCGGAGATGCAACTTTCCAAAAGATTAAAAATAATATTACTATTTAGTATAATTATTTACTGTTTTATAGTAATTAGTAAAGATATTTATAAAACAAACTATAACATTGGTTCAATTGATACTGAATTAATTATAAAAAATATCGAAATAACTGGAGATAAAGTAGTGATAGTCTCAAAAGAAATAATAATAAATTACTATCTAGATTCAGAAGCAGAAAAAAAACATTTTGAAACATTTCAATTAGGTGACTATTTAAAAGTAACAGGCAATTTAAGTTATCCTTCCGAAAATACTTTATTTAATCAATTTAATTATAAAGATTATTTAAAAAGTAAAAAAATATACTATATTTTAGATGCTACAGAAATAAAAAAAACAAAAGAAAATAATAATTTACTATATACAATAAAAAATAATTTGAAAACCCATATTAATAACAACCCTAACCAAAACTATTTAAATACCTTTATCTTAGGAGATAAAAGTTACTTAGGTGAAGAAATAACTAACTCTTTTCAATTGAATGGTATCAGTCATTTACTAGCTCTATCAGGTATGCACGTAACATTATTAGTAAATATAGTATCAAAAGTAATAAAAAAACACACTGTAATATCAATATTTTTGCTATTTTATGCATTCTTAGCTAATTTCACACCATCAATAATAAGAGCAGTAGGTTGTTTTGTTTTTAAAAATAAAATAAATAATCAAGATTTGTTATTTCTAATAGCATTTATACTACTATTATATAATCCTTTTATAATATACGATATCGGTTTTATTTTTAGTTTCACTATAACTTTCTATTTATTAAAATTCCCCCCCAATGAAAATAATTACCTAAAAAAACTATTGAAAACATCATTTGTTTGTTTTGTAGTAAGCATCCCCATTTTAATGATGAATTTTTATTATTTAAACTTTTTAAGTATCATTTTAAATTTAATTTTTGTCCCCTTAATAGCATATTTTATTTTCCCACTATTACTAATAACATTAATAATTCCTATTGATATTACTTTTTTAACTACCACATTAGAAAGCTTAAGTCTTTTTTTTAATGATTACGGACTTATTTTTTCTTTTTAATTTTACAATATTTATATAATTATTTTATATTTTATAATAATTACATTAAGTCTTAAAAAAAATAAATATATAGTTTTAATGATAATTCTTATAATTCATCTAAATATAAAAAAATATAATACCCGGCAATTATTTAACAATGATAGATGTAGGACAAGGTGATTGTTTCTTACTAGAACTCAACAACACCAACATTCTAATCGATACAGGAGGTGTCCTAAATTATAGTGAAGGATGGGCATATAAAGAAAGTTATAACATGGCACTAAATAAAATAATTCCATATTTAAAAAGTAGAGGTATTAATAAATTAGATTATTTAATTTTAAGTCACGGCGATCAAGATCACTTAGGAGAAGCTCTAAACTTAATAAATAATTTTAAAGTAAATAAAATAATTTTAAATAGTTACAATAATAACTATAAAGAATTAGAAATTATAAATTCTAAAACAGATTATATAAACATAAGTGAAGCAGAATTAAAAGTAGATAATCACACACTCAAATTTATAAATCAAGCATATAATGATGAGAATGAAGATAGTTTAGTCTTATTAATCAATGTTAATAATAAAAATCTTTTATTTACTGGAGATATTGGAGAAAAAGCAGAACTAAATTTATTAAAAAATTATAATTTACCGCAAATAGATTACTTGAAAGTAGCGCATCATGGTTCTAAAACAAGTAGTAGCTTATCATTTATAGAAAAAATAAACCCCCAAATAAGTTTGATATCAGTTGGTGAAAATAACCGCTATGGGCATCCAAATCAACAAGTGTTAGATAATTTAAAAAACTCAGTTATTTATCAAACAGCCCTTGATGGAAGTGTATTAATAAATTTAGATAATGAAAAAATAATTACTTGTAGGGGGTGTTGAGCATTAATTATTTTTAAATGCATATATTAGTATTAGTTTCACATAACCACTAACATTTAGTGTTTGATATAGATTAGTTATTTTAAATAACAAAAAACACTTAGGCATCTGCTTAGGTGTTTTTATTTTATAAAATAATTTATTCCATATTGATTCTTAGAATGATCGATAAATAAATCATTTAAAAACGGATTATAAGTTAAATAACCAAAAATAATAATAGTAATAATAATTCCAATAAATCCAATTATATTTTGGTAAAAAATTTCATTAAAAGTTAAAATTAAATAACTAAATATCTGTTCAAAAATAATTATAAAAAATAACAAACCAATACTAATAAACATTTGCTCACCAAATAAGTTAAAAAGCGGTAAATAAATAAGTAAATATAAACTAATTCCCAAAATAGGCGTTAAAAAAACATTTAATAAAAAATTATTAACCGCAATATTTTTTCTTTTAAATAAGAAAAATTCCAAAATACTATAAACATAATAAGAAGTTAAAATCAACTTCATATGTTCCCAAATACTCTCATTGACTGGAAAAAATATACTAAATAAACTATTGGGCATAAAATCATAAATAAAATGAAACGGAAAACATAATAAAAAAATAACAAAAACACCAACAATTTTAATTGCTTTTAAGTCCATAAAAACTCCTTTTTTATCACAATATACTAATAATATGAAAAAAAATAAAAAAAATATACATAAAAAAAAGGAAATTGTATTCTTTTGTCGTATATTAATAATTAGGTGAGTGAATATGGCAACAATTAGTAGTGAAACAATCAATGAAATAAGAAATAGTGTCGATATAGTAGATGTCATAGGAAAGTATTTAACTCTAACTAAAAGAGGGAAAAATTACTTTACTCAATGTCCTTTTCACGAAGATAAAACTCCATCACTATCAGTCTCATCAGAAAAACAAATCTTCACCTGCTTCTCATGTCATAGAGCTGGTAATGTCTTTAATTTTTTAATGGAGTATGATAATTTAACATTTTTAGAATCAGTTAAAATGACAGCCGATATGGCCGGAATAGCACTAGATATAAAAACTGAAAGAAAAACTAATGTAAATAATCACATCTTTGACATATATGACATATCACAAAAATTTTATTTGAATAATATAAATACCAGTTTAGGAAAACCAGCTAAAGAATATTTAAATAAAAGAAGTATAACTGATGAATTAATAAAAGAATTTAATATTGGACTAGCTATAAAAAAAGTCGATGCCTTATCTAATTTATTACAAAAAAAAGAATTTAATGAAAAAGACTTAATAGAAAGCGCTTTAGTTATAAAAGATGACAGAGGTTTCCACGATTTTTTCTATGACCGAATAATATTTCCTTTATATGATATAAATAATAGAGTAGTTGGTTATAGTGGAAGGTTATACAACAACGACGATGGGCCAAAATACATTAACAGTAAAGAACATAGTTTATTTAAAAAAGGAGAGTTTTTATTTAACTACTACAAAGCCAAAGAAGAATGCCGTAAAAAAGATTGTGTTATAATTACTGAAGGTTTCATGGATGTAATTAGATGTTATCAAGCAGGTGTTAAAAATGTTATAGCTACTATGGGAACAGCCTTTACCAAAAATCATGTTACATTAATAAAAAAATTAGCTAGTAATGTTTTATTATGTTTTGATGGTGATAAGGCTGGGGTAAAAGCGACATTTGCAAGTTGTGACGAACTTGTAAAAAGCAATATAATCCCTAAAATAATCGTTTTAGAAGAAAAACTAGACCCAGACGAATACATCTTGAAATACGGAAAAGAAAAATTCCAAGAAAAAATAGACAATCCAATGAGTTTAATGGATTTTAAACTGTTATATCATAAAAAAAATATTGACATAAACTCGCTTGAAGATAAAGCAAATTATGTAAATACCATTATCAAAGAATTAAATCTAATTGAAGATGAAGTGTTAAGAGAAATGACAATCAAAAAGTTAAGCACAGAAACCGATTTGGAAATTGATTTTTTAAAAAGCAAATTAAATAACATTGAAAAAAAAGAAATTATTATAAAACCAAATTTAATAAAAACCAATAAATATATCCAAGCCCAAGCTGGATTAATTTATTACATGTTAAAAAGTAAAGATATAATTAAAATAGTTGATAATAAAAGCGTTTTTTTTCCAGATAAAGAATATCGCTTATTAAGTAATGATATAATATATTTTAATAAAAAAAACAATTATATCGATATAGCTGATTTTTTAACCAATACAAGTCCAAATAATATAAATCTGATTGGATTTATTGAAACATTAGGATTCAACGATGAGTTTACTGAAAATATAGTATATGATTATATAAAAGCTATATTTGAAAAAAATATAAACGATGAATGTGAACGATTAACTAAGAAATTAGATAACGAAACAGATATAGATAAGAAAATAAAAATAAGTCAACAAATATTTGATTTAATTGCAAGGAGAGAAAAAGATGTTTAGTGAAATTAAAAGTTTTGATGAAAGAAAAGTAGAATTAGTAAAATTAGGAAAAGAGCAAGGTTTCGTTACATATGAAAACTTAGCGAAAGCCTTAAAAGGATTAGATTTAGATGCTGATGCATTAGATGAATTGTATAATCTTTTTTCTGAAAATAACATTCCAATCGTAACAGAGGAAGAAGAAGAAGAACAAAAAGATATTTTAGAAGATACAACATTAACAAAAGATTTAACTGTAAATGATCCAGTAAGAATGTACTTAAAAGAAATAGGACAAATAAAATTATTAACAATTGAAGAAGAATTAAAATTAGCAGACCGCATTATTGCCGGAGATGAAATGGCCAAAACAATCTTAGCTGAAGCCAATTTACGTTTAGTTGTATCAGTTGCTAAAAGATATGTAGGTCGAGGAATGCTATTTTTGGATTTAATTCAAGAGGGAAACATTGGTTTAATGAAAGCAGTAGATAAATTTGATGTTACAAAAGGATATAAATTTTCTACCTATGCAACATGGTGGATAAGACAAGCTATTACAAGAGCAATAGCAGACCAGGCAAGAACAATAAGAGTACCAGTTCATATGGTAGAAACAATTAATAAATTAGTAAGAATTCAAAGACAATTAACGTTAGAGTTAAATAGAGAACCATCTGAAGAGGAATTAGCTCAAAAAATAAAAATGCCAGTTGAAAAAATAAGAGAAATTCAAAAAATATCTCAAGAACCAGTTAGTTTAGAAACATCAATTGGAGAAGAAGATGATTCACACTTAGTTGACTTCATAAAAGATGAGCACAACATGAGTCCAGAAGATTTTACAACAAATGAACTATTAAAAGATGAAATTAGTGAAATCTTAGAAACATTAACAGAAAGAGAAGAAAAAGTAATTAAATTACGATTTGGACTAGAAGATGGTAAAGCCAGAACCCTAGAAGAAGTAGGGCAAATGTTCGGTGTAACCAGAGAACGTATTAGACAAATAGAAGCAAAAGCACTAAGAAAATTAAGACATCCGTCACGTTCAAAAAAATTAAAAGACTATTTAGAAGAATAGTTTTTTTGTTGTCAAAAATACATAAATTAAAATAAATTCAATAACTTTTTGACAAATCGAAATTAATAATGTAAAATATAAATGCGAAAACGGAGGAGTAGTATATGAAGGATAAGCATTTAATAGAAAGTTTGATAGGAGTATTCACAATTGATAAAGGTGAAGTTAAAATATTATTGATAAAAAAGAAAACAGAACCATACAAAGGTTACTGGATGTTACCAGGAGATATTTTAAAAAATGATGAAACTATTGAAGAAAACATTTCTGAAGTAGTATTAAACGAATTAAAGATGACTAACGTTTTAATAGAACAATGTCATACCTTTAGTGAGTTAAATAGAACTAATGATACTAGAATCATTGCTACATCATTTTTAGGAATAATCGATAATATCACACTAACATATAAATGTGAAGAGATAAAAGACTATGAAACAGCATGGTTTGAAATTAATAAAATTCCTAAAACAGCATATGACCACGAAGTGGTAATAGAAAAGTTGATAAAAACAATTAAAGAAAAATTAATAAACACCTCAATTTTAAAGAAATTCTTTCCAAGTGATTTTTCTTTACCAGAATTGCAGTACATTTTCGAAGTCGTATTACAAAAAGATATCGATAGAAGAAACTTTCGTAAAAAACTAATCAACCTAGGGTATATAGTAGATACAGGAGAAATGAATGATGGTATTGCCGGAAGACCAGCCAAACTGTATCGTTTTAATGAAAAACTAGAGGACGTTAATTTATTTTAATGAGATTAAATAATAAAGGATGGGGTTTACGAATAATGCTGTTATTTATACTATTCTTATTCTTCTTAGGGTTTGTTATCTTTTTATTAGTTATGAAATTAAACGATACACTAAATTTGAATTTTAAAAAAAATGAAGAATATTTTCATGATAACAATATCACATTAACATTTGAAAGTCTAGAAAATAAAATAAGAAAATCAGCTAATAATTTTATAACTGATTACAATATGACAACAGAACAAATAAATTTAAAACTAGATACATTATTAGAATATGGATATATTGATAATTTAAACGATGTAAGAGATTATAGTAATTGTCAAGGTTATGTCCTATATGAAGCAGAAAATGCAACTCCGTTTATAAAATGTAATAATTATCAAACCTTAGGTTATAAAGAATAGAGTAAAACTCTATTTTTTGTTATATTACCAAATAAATAATATATAATATAAGTAGTAAAAAAACTATTGACTTTTATTTCTAAAAATGATATATTATTAAGGAATTTAATTGGATGTGCTGACAAGGCAGTCCTATATTAAATATTAAAAATGAAACACCTGGTAGTGTGTAAAGAGAGGAGGAAGAAAATGCCTACAATTAATCAGTTAGTGAGAAAAAGCAGAAAAAACAAAACTAGAAAAAGTAAATCACCTGTATTAGGAATCGGATTTAACCGTAAAGACAAAAAAAGAACTTACCAAGACGCTCCACAAAAAAGAGGAGTTTGTACTCGTGTAGGAACTATGGCACCAAAGAAACCAAACTCAGCATTAAGAAAATATGCTCGTGTTCGTTTATCTAATGGTATGGAAGTTACAGCTTATATCCCAGGAGAAGGTCATAATTTACAAGAACACAGCGTTGTATTAATACGTGGTGGACGTGTAAAAGATCTTATCGGGGTTAGATATCATATAGTACGTGGTACTTTAGATACAGCTGGAATTGAAAAACGTCGTCAAGGACGTAGTAAATACGGAAGTAAAAGACCTAAAAACAAATAAAACTTTATTAATATAAATTACAGAAAGGAGAATAAATTATGCGTAAAAGACGTGCAGTTAAAAGAGATGTATTAGCAGATCCATTATATAATTCAAAATTAGTTACTAAATTAATCAATAGAATTATGATTGATGGTAAAAAAGGTGTAGCTCAAACTATTCTTTATGATGCTTTAGAAGTAATTAAAGAAAAAACTGGTTCTGAACCAATGGAAGTTTTAGAAAAAGCATTAGCTAACATCAAACCAGCATTAGAAGTTAAGTCTCGTCGTGTAGGAGGAGCTAATTACCAAGTACCAATCGAAGTAAGACCAGATAGAAGTCAAGCTTTAGGTTTAAGATGGTTAGTTCACTACTCAAGATTAAGAGGTGGTCATACTATGGCTGAAAACTTAGCAAACGAAATAATTGATGCATCTAACGGAAGTGGAGCAGCAGTTAAAAAACGTGAGGACACTCACAGAATGGCAGAAGCTAATAAAGCATTTGCTCATTACAAATGGTAGGAAAGGAAA